>DATDFQ010000049.1 GCA_036522515.1 Bacteroidota bacterium | reverse complement strand
GGGGAGAATTTCCTTGCCCCGGGAGGGGGGACACTATCGGAGGCAAGAGCGGCTGCTTGAGAAGGAGGGGGTCCGGTTTCAGAAGGGGAAAATCGACCTCGACCGGTACGGGTGGATCCGTGCCATGAAACTTCCCCGGGCAAAAAAGAGATAGCATGCCCATCGACTAGCGCGTCGTCTCTCGTATTGTCATCCTGAGCGAAGCGAAGGATCTCACAGATTATCAGAGGGAGATCCTTCGCTCCACTCCGTTCCGCTCAGGATGACATAACTGTTGAATCTACCCCCCACTTTGCGTATATTGCCCCGCAATTAGTTCCGTCCATTCTCATATCTGTTGCAATTTGGCACACTTGAAGACA
This sequence comes from Bacteroidota bacterium, assembly GCA_036522515.1. Classification (NCBI taxonomy): domain Bacteria; kingdom Pseudomonadati; phylum Bacteroidota; species Bacteroidota bacterium. Next base: position 173,362 of record DATDFQ010000049.1, on the reverse strand, counting down.
CTTCCCGAGAATTTCACATGAACACCCGTATGGAAAAAGACTCTCTTGGTGAGCGCCAGATCCCGGCGGATGCCTATTACGGCGCGCAGGTGGACCGGGCGATCGAGAATTTTCCTATCAGCGGTTTGCGCCCGAAACCCTCCTACGTCGAGGCGACCGTCCACATCAAACGCTCGGCTGCGATCGTGAATAAAGCTCTCGGACTCCTCGATGCAAAGAAGGCCGATGCCATCGTCCGGGCCTGCGATGAAATCCTCGCGGGAAAGCTGCGGGAGTGGTTCGTCGTGGACGTCTACCAGGCCGGCGCGGGGACATCCCACAACATGAACGCGAACGAAGTGATCGCGAACCGGGCCATCGAGCTCCTGGGGGGTAAAAAGGGGGACTACTCACTCGTTCATCCGAACGACGACGTGAACATGGCTCAATCGACGAACGATGTTTGTCCCACCGCGATCCGGATTGCCGCCGTGATGCTCTCAGAGGGGCTTCTTTCGTCGATGGATGTTCTGGAGCAGTCGTTCGCCCGGAAGGCGAAGGAGTTCGACCATATCGTGAAGTCCGGCCGGACACACCTTCAGGATGCCGTCCCGGTGCGGCTTGGACAGGAATTCGGGGCGTACGCGGTGAACGTCCGGAAGCATCGTGACAGGATCAGGGCCGCATCCGAGAGCAACGCTGAGCTCGGGATCGGCGGTACTGCGGCGGGCACCGGATTGAACGCCCACCCCAAATACCGCGAACTGATGGTCGCCGAACTGAGCCGCGCGCTGAAGGTCAAATTCAGGATGGCCGACGATTATTTCGAATCGATGCAAAGCCTGCGCCCGTTTGCCGAACTTTCGGGGGCGGTGAGGAATCTATCACAAGACCTGATCCGGATCGCGAATGACCTGCGGCTTCTCAGCTCAGGGCCGAAAACGGGACTTGCGGAAATCGTGCTTCCGCCCGTGCAACCGGGTTCCTCGATCATGCCCGGCAAGGTGAATCCGGTCATGGCCGAGATGCTGAACATGGTCTGTTTCCAGGTGATCGGCTGCGACCAGACGGTTCTCCTCGCGGCGCAGGCCGGACAGCTCGAGCTGAACGTCATGATGCCGGTTGTGGCGTTTAATCTGCTCCATGAAGTTGAGATATTGACGAACTCGATCGGCGTCTTCGTGAAGTTCTGCGTCGACGGGATCACCGCAAACGAAGAGCGGTGCACCGAGTACGCCCGGGGAAGCATGAGCATCGTGACGGTCCTTAATCCGCACATCGGCTACGCGAAGGCGGCGGAAATCGCCAAGGAATATCTCCGGTCGGGCAAGTCGATCAAGGCGCTCGTCCTGGAGAAGGGGCTTATGTCGGAAGAAAAACTCGAAGAGGTTTTCAACCTTCGCGGGATGACGGAACCGGGCATTCATTGACCGGATGATGAAACGAACTGTCATCCTGAGCGAAGCGAAGGATCTCAATCCATCGGCGTCGAGATCCTTCGGTTGCTCCGCAACCTCAGGATGACAGCCAAAAGGCACTTGAATCTCTGGCGGAATTTTGGTTTATTGTACCGATGATTCGATCACCCCGAAACTGAGCGATAGATCGATGGCAGAAGAACAAGCGCGAGTTCAGCCCAAACCGGCGGCCCCCGCGCGCAAGAAGAAGCCGAAGGAACTGGCGGTTATCAACCAGTCGGGCTGCACGGGCTGCGAGGTGTGTCTCGAGGTCTGTCCCGTCGATTGCATCTACGTCGTTGCCGGGCCCCAGTACGATGTCCACAAGAAACTGGTCGAAATCGACCTGGATGTCTGTATCGGCTGCAAGCTCTGCGTCAAGTACTGCCCCTGGGATACCATCGAGATGATCGATACGGAAAAGGCCCCCGAGGTTGCACGGGACTGGACGCAGAGAACGGTCCTTCCGGAGAAGGAATGGATGAAGGATGCCCCCGCGGAAGTGGGGGAGTTTTTTCCGACGGTCTTCTACGGGGAAAAACCGCAGATTTGACGTTTCGCTGAAGTAGCTCAGCTGGTAGAGCAGCGGTTTCGTAAACCGCAGGTCGTCGGTTCAAATCCGACCTTCAGCTCAGCAGGTTCGAAGAACACGGGACATCGATCGATCCCGATCGCAGGCATCCTGTCCTAGAGGCGACAGGATGTTTTTTTATGAGCCACCCACACACATACGACCTTCTCATCATCGGGGCAGGTCCGGCCGGACTCGCATGCGCGATAGAAGCCCGGAACGCGGGGATGAGCTACCTCGTCGCCGATAAGGGCGGCATCGTCGACAGCATCCAGCGCTACCAGCGCGAGATGTATTTCTTTTCGACTCCAGAATTGCTCGAGATCGGCGGCGTTCCCTTCGTGGTCCCCTCCACGCGTCCCACGACGCTCGATTGCGTCAATTATTACCGAAGCGTCGCCGACCACTATGCGCTTCACGCATCGTTCTACGACGCCGTCCTCTCCGCCGTGAAGGAGGGGGAGAGATTTATGCTCAGGATGTCGGGCGGCGCTGAACACCATGCACGCGCCGTCGTGGTTGCGACGGGTTATTACGGAACGCCCAATCCGCTCGACGTCCCCGGCGAACGCCTCCCGCACGTCTCCCATTACTACCGGGACCCGCTCCCGTACTACCGGCAGCGGGTGCTGGTCGTGGGCGGGAAGAACTCCGCGGTTGAGGCGGCGCTCGATTTATGGCGGCACGGTGCGCGTGTGACGCTCGTCCACCGGGGGCCCGCGTTGACCGCGGGAGTAAAATACTGGATCCTCCCCGACTTTGAAAACCGGGTCGCCGACGGGTCGATCCGGACCCGGTTTGGGACGACCGTGGAAGAATTCCGGCCGGGCTCGACCGTCGTGCGGGGTCCGAACGGGACACGCGAGGAGGAGGAGACCGATTTTGCGTTTATCCTGATCGGTTACAGGCCCGAGATCGGCTTTCTGAAGTCGCTCGGCATCGGGATAGAGGCCGACTCCCTGGCGCCCGTCCATAATCCGGAGACGATGGAGACGAATGTCCCGAACCTTTTCGTTGCGGGCGGGATGGTGGGGGGAAGATTCAACAACAGGGTCTTCATAGAAAACGGGAGGGGACACGGGAAGAAGATCGTGGATTGTTTGAAGGGGAGGGTGTAGAGGGAAGACCCACCAGCCTCTAGCGGAGCATGTCAGGCCAGTTGCGGCGCAGAGCGCCGCAGTATGCGTTCCCACGCAGAGCGTGGGAACGAGGATCCGACGGTGTGAGGCACAACCGAAGCGGCGGAATGATTGCTTCTTGTCGCCGAAATCCCTATATTATCGCCGCATTTACGCTGTTGCGAATCCGGGACGCCGCTGGGCGCCGCCCGGCTCACCCTTTCAACAAACTGGAATTTCATGACCGAAGGCAAAATCGTACAGGTGATCGGACCTGTCGTTGACATAGATTTTTCCGGGGGCAAACTCCCCGAAATCCTGAACGCCGTCCGGATCCCGCGAAAGAATGTCGAGGGGGTGGACGAGGAGCTGATCTGCGAAGTGCAGCAGCATCTCGGCGAAGAGAGGGTCCGCGCCGTCGCCATGGACACCACCGACGGCCTGGTCCGCGGGATGAAGGCCTACGATCTCGGCAACCCGATTGAGGTCCCTGTGGGGCCCGAAACGCTGGGACGCCTCATCAACGTGGTGGGCCATTCAATCGATACGCTTCCGCCACTGACGGGGAAGACCCGGCTCCCGATCCACCGGTCCCCGCCCCCGTTTGCAGATCTCACCACGCAGAAGGAAATGTTCGAGACGGGCATCAAGGTCATCGACCTACTGGAGCCCTACTCAAAAGGGGGTAAGACGGGCCTCTTCGGCGGCGCCGGCGTCGGCAAGACCGTCGTCATCATGGAGCTGATCCATAATATCGCGATCCACCACGGCGGGTATTCCGTGTTCGGAGGGGTCGGCGAGCGGACGCGCGAGGGGAACGACCTCTGGCTCGAGATGAAGGAGTCGGGCGTGCTCGACAAGACCGCGCTCGTGTTCGGACAGATGAACGAACCCCCGGGAGCGCGGCAGCGCGTGGGGCTGACGGCGTTGACGATCGCGGAGTATTTTCGCGACGCCGAGGGGAAAGATGTGCTCCTCTTCATCGACAACATCTTCCGGTTTGTCCAGGCGGGTTCGGAAGTCTCGGCGTTGCTCGGCCGGATGCCTTCCGCCGTCGGATACCAGCCGACGCTCGGGACCGAGATGGGGGAGCTGCAGGAGCGTATCACTTCCACCAAGAAGGGCTCGATCACTTCGGTTCAGGCGATCTATGTACCGGCCGACGACCTGACGGACCCGGCCCCCGCAACGACCTTCAGTCACCTTGACGCGACGACCGTTCTGAGCCGCCAGATTTCCGAGCTCGGGATTTACCCGGCCGTCGATCCGCTTGACTCCACTTCCCGGATCCTGGAGCCTTCGATCGTCGGAGCGGAACACTACTCGGTGGCCAAGCGGGTAAAGGAAGTTCTCCAGACCTATAAGGATCTTCAGGATATCATCAACATCCTCGGGATGGATGAGCTCTCCGATGACGACAAGCTCGCCGTGGCGCGTGCAAGGAAGATTCAGAAGTTTCTTTCGCAGCCGTTCTTCGTCGCGGAGCAGTTTACGGGCCTCCAGGGGAGATATGTGAAGCTCGAGGATACGATCAGGGGATTCAAGGGGATCGTCGACGGCGAGTACGACCAGATCCCGGAGAACCACTTCTTCATGGCGGGCACGATCGATGAGGTGGTCGAACGCCACAAGAAGGAAGCATCGTAAGCGCGCCCGGCCACTCTGGCGATGAGCGGATGTCAGTGAAGACGTTCAAATTGGAGATTGTCACGCCGGCGAAGCTGCTCTTCAGCGGCGACGTGGTAAGCTTTACCGCCCCCGGAACCGCCGGCGGATTTCAGGTTCTCTATAATCACGCCCCTCTCCTCGCCGAGATCGGGATCGGGGAGGTGAAACTCACCGATACCGAGGGAAACGTAAGACGCTTTGCGACGAGCGGGGGGTTCGTCGACGTCAAGAAGAACCATGTCGTGATGCTCGCCGAAACGGCCGAGCGGTCGGACGAAATCGACCGGGAGCGCGCTCTGGCGGCGAAGGAGCGGGCCATCCGCCTTCTCGCCGAAAAGGGCGGCGACCTTGACGAGGCCAGCGCCCGGAGCGCTCTTGCACGCGCGATCAACCGGTTGCGGGTCGTTCAAAGGGCCGAACATCAACCCGCCTGACCATTCCCCACCTGTTTACCGGGTCGCCCCCGGCTCCCATTCATGCGTTGACATTCAGGACCGGAAAGAGTATATTTTTTGTCGAATATGCGACTGACACGGGCCGAGATCGACCTGAAGTGCCTCAGGGACAATTTCGACGGGGTCCGGAGGCAAGTGGGGCCGGACGTCCGGGTGATGGGGGTCGTCAAGGCGAACGGGTACGGCCACGGAATGGTCGAAGTGGCTCAGGCGTTGACCGATTTCGGCACGGACTATCTCGGGGTCGGATTTCTTGAAGAAGGAATCGAGCTGCGCCGGAACGGAATCACGACACCCACGCTCGTGCTCGGCGGCGTGCTTGGAAATCAAGTCCATCAATTTATTCAGCATGATCTTGAAATCACGGTCTCGTCGCTGGAGCTGGCCCGCCACATCGCCTCGCAGTGCAAATCGGCGGGAAAAAGGGCGAAGGTTCACCTGAAAATCGACACAGGCATGGAGCGGATCGGCGTCCGGAGCGAGCATGCCCCCCGCTTCGTCGAGGATGTCGCCCGTCTGCCCGAGCTCGAGGTCGCCGGAATCTACAGTCATCTCGCAACCTCGGGAGACCGCGACAAATCGTTCGCCATGGTTCAGCTCGACCGTTTTGAGGGGGTCCTGCGCGCCATCGGCGAGCGGGGGATCCAAATCCCGCTCAGGCATATCGCGAACAGCGGCGCAATCATCGATCTCCCCCGGTCGTACTATGACCTCGTCCGGCCCGGGATCATGCTCTACGGCATGTATCCGACACAGGAGACGACCCGGAGCATTCCGCTCGCGCCGGTCCTTAGTTTGAAATCGACCATCGTGTTTCTGAAGGATGTCCCTCCGAATACCAGCATCAGCTACGGCCGCACGTATTTTACTTCCTCCGCAACCCGGATCGCAACCGTTCCTCTCGGCTACGGCGACGGCTACAGCCGGCGGCTGAGCAACCAGGCGGAGGTCCTGATACGGGGGCGGAGATATCCGGTGGTCGGGATCGTCTGCATGGACCAGCTGATGGTGGATGTGGGGGCGGGAAGCGACGCGCACGTCGGGGATGAGGTCGTGCTGCTCGGGCGGGAAGGCGGGGAGGAGATCACCGCCTGGGATCTCGCCGAGAAAGTGGGGACGATTCCCTACGAGGTCTTCACCGGAATCACGGCGCGTGTCCCCAGGTCGTATGTTCACTAACTCAGCGCACTAGCGTCGGTCGAACATGCCAAATGTCTATGCGGTGATCATGGCGGGAGGGGTGGGGTCGAGGTTCTGGCCCCGGAGCAGGGAGAAATCCCCCAAACAGCTTCTCGAAATCGTCCATCGCGGGACGATGATCCAGAACACCGTAAAGCGGATCGGCAGCTTCATCGATGAGAAACATACCATCGTGGTCACCAACAAAATTCAGCGGCCCCTCGTCGCGAAACAGCTCGCGCACATCCCCCCCGAAAACATCATCCTCGAACCGCTCGGGCGGAACACCGCGCCGTGCATCGCGCTCGCCGGCCTCTTTATCCAGAGGCTCGATCCCGAGGCGGTCATGGTGGTCCTTCCGGCCGATCACGTCATGCAAAACGAGGATGAATTCCGGCGCATCCTCAACCTTGCCATCTGGGTCGCCTACGAATCCGGAAGGCTGATCACCGTCGGCATCCAGCCGACGCGTCCGGAGACAGGGTACGGATACATCCAGGTCGTCGATGAGGACGACGGGAAAAACCCCTATTTTTCCAGGGGGGTGTTCAGGGTGAAAACGTTCGCCGAGAAGCCGAACAGCGAAACCGCCCGGCAATTTGTCCAGAGCGGAGATTTTCTCTGGAACAGCGGGATGTTCGTCTGGAGGGTCGATGCGATCCTGTCCGAGATCGGGAAGCTCCTTCCGGAGATGGCCGCGGAATTCAAGAAAGTGGGGGATGCGGTCGGGGGCGACAAGTACGACCATGTGCTTGAAACCGCCTACAGGACGATTCGGCCCATTTCGATCGACTACGGCGTGATGGAAAAAGCCCGGGAAGTCTATGTGATCAAGGGGAATTTCGGTTGGAGCGACGTCGGCTCCTGGGACGAGGTGTACCGTATCTCCGGGAAGGATGACCACGGCAACAGCGTCACGGGCCGGGTCTCCCTTCAGGACACAAGGAATACGCTCATCCACGCGGGGGACAAGTTTGTCGCCACCATCGGGGTGGACGACCTGATCGTTATCGCCGCCGACAACGCCGTCCTGGTCTGCAAGCGCGGGGAATCGCAAAACGTCAAGGAGATCGTCGATTTTCTCAGGCGAAAACAATTGAACGAGTTCCTATGACCGCCGCCGTTGCGCGCACCGGATTGATCTCGCTCCTTCTCCTCGGCCTGTCGGGGTGCGTCCCATCCCCCCGGTTCACCTCTGCGCATTCCCACCAGGAGGGATCCGGCGGGGAATTCTCTTTCTCTGAAGAAGGGATGGCTTCCTACTATGCGGAGGAATTCAACGGCCGCAAAACCTCGAACGGGGAAGTGTACGATATGAACCGGTTCACCGCGGCGCACAGAACGCTTCCGTTCAACACGAGGGTGAGGGTGACCAACACCCACTCCGGGAAGGCGGTCATTGTCCGGATCAACGACCGGGGTCCCTTCAAGGACGACCGCATCATCGACCTTTCGCTTGCGGCCGCGAAGGAGATAGAACTCATCGGTTCGGGGACCGCACCGGTCAGGCTCGAGGTGCTGGAGCTCGGGGATTCGGCATCCATGAAGCGGCAATGACCATGGGAAAGAAGCTGATATCGGAGCAGGCGGTGCTGGAGGCCGCGAAGCGGGGCGAGAAGTCGATCCAGCTACCCCCCGGCGCGATCGTCACCGACGCGGCGCGGGACCGGGCGCGACAGCTCAGGATCCGACTCGAGACCAGGAACCCGGAATCTTCCCAGCCCGCCCCGGCCCTTCCGCTCGCGCCAAAGGGGGAAACCGGGGAAGTGATCGCCATCGGAAGCGACCACGGAGGCCACGCGCTCAAAGAGCTTTTGAAGACGTTCCTTTCCGGGTTGGGATGCAAGGTGGTCGATCTGGGGACCTACTCGGAAGAGGCATGCGATTATCCGGATTTTGCGTACGCCGTCGCGCGGATGGTGGCCCTGGGTCAGGCCTCGCGGGGAATCATGATCGATGCGGTGGGAATAGCGTCTGCGATCGTCGCCAACAAGGTCCGCGGGATACGTGCCGCCTGCTGTTCCGACGAATTCTCCGCACGAAGCAGCAGGGAACATAACAATGCGAATGTTTTGACTCTCGGCGGCCGGGCGATCGGCCCGGAGGCCGCCAAATCGATTACGAAGGTCTGGCTCGAAACGTCATTCGGCGGAGGGAGGCACCAGAAACGCCTCGACAAGATCTCGGATATCGAAAAGCGCCCCTGACGGCTCAGCGCACTTCTATCTGCCCCACCTTTTTTTCCGCCTGAAATTTCCGCAGGGAAAGAAGGATCGTACCGCCCGGTGCGTCGCCGATCACCGAGGCGCTTTCCACGCCGCGGTCTTTGATCCTCCAGTTCTTGACGTTCTGAACATTCCACCCCTTCATGCTGCAGATGGTCCTGAGTCTGACGATCTGCGCTCTCCGGAACGCCATCCGGTCATAGTCGGTCGTCATCTGCATGTAGAGCCGGCCCACGTCATCCCCGTTAATCCGGATCGAATTCCAGTCGATCGTACTGTCGGTGATCCGGGTATTGTTGTTGTAAAACGATTCGTAGGTGCTCCTGGCGGTATCGATGAATTCCTTTTTGTCAAAGTCGCACCCTGAGTAGCAGAGCGCTCCCGCCAGGAGCAAAGCGAACAGGCTCACGCGGTGCATGTGGCGCTTCATGGTGACCCTCCTATGGCCGGTGTGGGAAAGGCTTTTTTTGCCTACGAGCAACCGGAGGTTTCTCCGCAATTCGTGCACTTGTAGCAAGTTCCGCTCCGGACCATGATGCTGCCGCAGGCGTGGCAGGGAGGGGCATCCGCCTGGGCGCGGTAGACTTCCCGTTCGGCCCTTGACGTTGCGGTTTCCCCGGAGCTCGTCAGATAGATCTTCGGAGTGGCCACCGGCTCGACGGCGGCCCGGCCCCCGTTGCCGTTCAGGACGTCGAGGATCGCCGGCTGTTCGTCGGCCGGCAGAAACTTCTTGCCGAGCCAGCGGAAAATGTAGTCGCAGATCGATTTCGCGATCGGAATCTCCTGGTTTCCCGTGAACCCGCTCGGTTCGAACCGCATGTGCGAGAACTTTTCGACGAGCACCCTCAGCGGCACGCCGTACTGGAGCGCCATCGAAACGGAGGTCGCGAACGCGTCCATCAGGCCCGAAATGGTCGATCCCTCCTTCGACATCGTGATGAAGAGCTCGCCCGGTATCCCATCCTCGTAGAGCCCCACCGTGATGTATCCCTCGTGTCCGGCGATCGAAAACTTGTGGGTGACCGCGTTGCGCTCATCGGGCAATCTTCTCCGGACCGCCTTCTGCTTCGTGGAGTTGACGAGCTGGTCGAGGCTGGTGTTGAGGGGCTGTGTCCTCTTGCATCCGTCGCGGTAAATCGCGATCGCCTTGAGCCCCAGCCGCCACGCTTCCAGGTAGGTGCGGGCGATGTCTTCCGCCCGGACTTCGTTCGGCATGTTCACCGTCTTCGAGATCGCGCCGGAGATGAACGGCTGGGTCGCCGCCATCATTTTCACGTGCCCCATGTGGTGTATCGAGCGTTGTCCGCGGGCCGGTTTGAACGCGCAATCGAACACCGGCAGGTGCTCTTCCTTGAGGTGCGGAGCGCCTTCGATCATGTCATTCTTGTCGATGTACGCGATGATATGTTCGATCTGCTCGTCGATATATCCGAGCTTCTTGAGAGCGAGAGGGACGGTCTGGTTGACGATCTTGAGCAACCCTCCCCCCACGAGCTTCTTGTATTTCACCAGGGCGATGTCGGGTTCGACGCCGGTCGTGTCGCAATCCATCATGAATCCGATCGTCCCCGTCGGTGCGAGAACCGTTGCCTGCGAGTTCCTGAACCCGTACTCCCGCCCGGTCGCATACGCGTCGTCCCACACTTTTCTCGAAGCCGTGAGGAGATCTCCGGGCACGTAGTTGTTTTCGATTCTATCGGCGGCCAGTCCGTGCATCTTGACCACCCTCAGCATCGGTTCCCGGTTCCTCTCGAACCCCCTGAAGGGCCCCACCTCCCGGGCGATGAGGGCCGATTGTCTGTAGGCCTGTCCGCACATCAATGCGGTGACGGCCGAGGCGTAGGCGCGCCCCTCCTCGCTATCGTAGGGGAGTCCCCGCGCCATGAGCAACGCGCCGAGATTCGCATACCCGAGCCCCAGCGGCCTGTACTCGGCGCTGTTCGCGGCGATCTTCGGAGTAGGGTAACTCGCGTTATCGACCTCGATCTCCTGGGCGCTGATCGTGATCGCGACCGCGTGACAAAAGGATTCGATGTCGAACTCACCGTCATCCGACCTGAACTTCATCAAATTCAGGGAGGCGAGATTGCAGGCCGTGTCGTCGAGAAACATATATTCGCTGCACGGGTTGGAAGCGTTGATGGGGGCGCTGTTGGGGCAGGTATGCCAGTTGTTGATCGTCGTGTGGAATTGCATCCCCGGATCCCCGGAGATCCAGGCCGCTTCGGACATCTCGTTCAACAGGTCCTTCGCCCGGTACGTATCCATCGTCTCCCGGTGGAGCACCGATTTGGTCGTCCACGCCTTGTCGTCGAGCGTGGCCTGCATGAAGTCGTCCGTGACCCGGATGGAGTGATTCGCATTCTGGTAAAAAACCGAATCGTACGCTCCGCCCGGAACATTGAATCCGCCGTTATAGCCGGCATCGATCAGCGCCCACGCCTTCTTTTCCTCCTCCGATTTGCACCGGATAAAATCGAGGATGTCGGGATGGTCCACGTTGAGGATCACCATCTTGGCGGCGCGCCGGGTCTTCCCGCCCGACTTGATGACACCCGCGAACGCGTCATAGCCCTTCATGAAGGAGACAGGGCCGGAGGCGGTGCCGCCGCTGGAGAGGCCTTCACGCGACGAGCGGAGAGCGGAGAGGTTCGATCCGGTTCCCGAGCCCCACTTGAAGAGCCGGCCCTCGGTCTTCGCAAGTTCCAGGATGGACTCCATCGTGTCGTCCACGGAATTGATGAAGCAGGCCGAACATTGCGGCCGTTCTTCGATCCCGACATTGAACCAGACCGGACTGTTGAAGGACAGGTACTGGTTGACGAGCAGAAAACTCAGCTCGGAGTAAAATGTCTCGGCATCCTCCTCTGTCGCAAAGTAACCGCCTTTCTTTCCCCACTCGACCATGGTGCGAGAAACGCGGTCCACTAATTGCCGTACGCTGGTTTCGCGCTCGGGGCTCCCGAGCTTGCCGTGAAAATATTTCGAGACGACGACATTCGTCGCCGTCATCGACCAGGACTTCGGAGCTTCGACATCCTTCTGCTCGAAAATTATTTCTCCCTTTTCATTCTGGATGACGGAGGTCCGGTATTCCCATTCGATCATGTCGAACGGATGTATGCCGGGTTTGGTGTAATGCCGGCGGAAGGATAAACCGTGGCCGGGCCTTGGGCTTGCGCCGGCAGCCGGTGAAACGGATTTCTTCTTTCCGTGAACTGCCGCTTCTGGGTTGGGCATGATTGGATGCTCCTGAAAAGTGTGGATTGGCTACAAAATTAATAGGGTTGGAGAAGGATTGCTTCCCGAGGATCCGCTCCACCAGCGTAAGACCTGTCATTGCGGCTGAATATCCTCAACCTCACTCGTCCTTCAAGAATATCGCGATCGTACGGCGGGAAAATGGAAAATCTCAACTCCCCCTCCTCCTGGGGAGTGAGATCGGGACGAAATATATACAGTTGGCGGTAAGAAGTCAAGTAAAAAGTGAAAAAATTTTGATAGGTACTGCCGCTGTATTCCGAGACGACCCCGGAGTTATCATAGCCCGGTGCCGGCACGAGACAGCGGCGTCCGCCGAAGGCCGCCTGCAAGGCCAAAAAGGGGCATATGACAGGCGTTCTTGCTTCTTAGGTGCGGGGAGTTTATTTTCAGGAGATGTCCTCTCGAGAGTCGTTTCATCGCATAGCCGGCCCCTATCGGTCCCCCATCCGGCCGAAGTCTGAATCATGATCAAGCCTGAGGGCTTCGGTCCGGCCGTCGAGTTCAGCACGATCGTGCAGATGTTTGAGCGGATCTTCGAAAAATTCGAGGCGGATCCCCGCCCTGCGATCATGTACAAATCGGAGGGAGCGTACCGGAACCTCACCTACGCGGAATTGAGAATAATGGTGGAGCGGTTCGCTTCCGGTCTCGCCGCGCTCGGCGTGAGGAAGGAGGACCGGTTCGCCTTACTCTCCGAGAATCGGCCGGAGTGGATCGTCGCGGACATGGCGATGATGAGGCTCGGCGCCGTAAATGTTTCCATCTACCCCACGCTCACCCCCAGGCAGGTCGAGTACATTCTCGCCGACTCCGGAGCGAAGTATCTTCTCGTCTCCAACCAGTCGCATCTGCGGAAGGTGCTCGGAGTGATAGCGGATCTTCCCGGCCTGAAAAAGATCATACTCGTTTCCGGCGACGAGGGCGCGGACGACCCGCGGGTTATCCGGTTCTCCGCCGTGATGAACATGGCAGGCGCTCCCCGGGCCGCTCCGGAACCGGTCCGGGAGGACGATCTTCTCACGCTGATCTATACCTCGGGGACGACGGGAAATCCGAAAGGCGTCATGCTCACGCACCGCAACCTGACGAGCAATATTATCGGTTCCGCGGAGTGCATCCCGTTCACGCACCAGGACCGCGTCCTCTCGTTCCTTCCTCTCTCGCATTCGTACGAGAGAATGGCGGGTTACTATACGGCGATGGCCTGCGGGGTGACGATCGCTTTCGCGGAGAGCCCGGAGACCCTCCGGCAAAACCTCACCGAGGTGCGGCCCACCGTCGTCATGATGGTGCCCCGGATATTCGAGCGTGTCTACACCCGCCTCCGGAGGGGGTTGGCCGGGCAGTCGGCGCTCCGCCGCCGGCTTTTCGAGTGGGCGTTGGGGGTCGGAGGACGCTTCGCCCGCGCGGGAAAACCCGGAAGGGGGTACCACCTTCTCCGTCTTCAACGTGCCATCGCGGAGCGGCTCGTGTTCAGGAAGATCCGGGAGCTCTTCGGAGGGAGGATCCGGTTTCTCGTTTCGGGCGGCGCGGCTCTCGCCCCGGAAATCGGGGAGTTTTTCGAGGCCGCCGGTATCGCGATCATCGAGGGATACGGAATGACCGAATCTTCGCCTGTGATCAGCTTCAACCGGCTCGACAGGTACGAGTTCGGGACGGTCGGGATGCCGATCCCGGGCGTCGAAGTCGGCATCGCCCCCGATGGGGAGATTCTTGCCCGCGGTGCGAACGTGATGAGAGGGTACTGGAACGATCCCCAGTCGACGGCGCAGGCGATCGATCCGGAGGGCTGGCTGCACACGGGCGATATCGGGAGTTTCAACGAGAGAGGTTTCCTGGTCATCACCGACCGGAAGAAACATCTCTTCGTCACCTCCGGGGGCAAAAACATCGCCCCGCAACCGATCGAGAACCTCTTCCTGCAGAGCGAGCTGATCGATCAAATCGTCCTGATCGGCGACGGGCGAATGTTTTTGACCGCACTGATCGTCCCCAATTTCGATCGCATCAAAGAGCATGCTCGTACCCGGAATCTCCCGGACGGGGATCCGCGCGCGCTTGCCAACCGGCCCGAAATCCGGGCTCTCTTCGAAAACGAGGTCGCCGTTCTGCAAAAACATCTTGCGAACTACGAACGCGTTCGCAACTTTACGATACTTGACCGTCCGCTAACCGCCGAAAACGGCGAACTCACCCCGACGTTAAAAGTGCGGAGGAAAGTCGTGGAACGCCTGTTCAAGGACGAGATCGAGAGGATGTATGCCCGGTTCGGCTAATTCTTGACTCTTGAAAGGAAAATGGGTATAATTGGAGGGATTTTTTTGAGTTACGGTTCCCCTTACCTGCTCCGGATTGCATTCATTTGATGAAGACCTGACTAATGAACTCTGCCTATTCCCTTGCTGTTGAATCCCGTACGGGCATCATCTCGGAAGGGTTGTGGCTCAGAAGCAAGAGCTGGGATCTCACCTTCATAAGCCTGAGCGCCGTGCTGGTCGCGGTCCCGATTCTGACCTTCGTCTTCGCGAACGAGGCGACCCCCTATATTAATAGTATGCTGGCCGGGCTCGGCATCAAATACATATGGGACGCCGACGCGAGCCGGAATCTGGTCAACGGAACGATCGCCCTCTTCATCGGCGGCCCCCACATGTACGCCACCTACACCCGGACCGTCTTCGACAAGACCTTTTCGAGCAAGCATAAGCTCCTCCTTGCCGGCTCGGTGCTGATCCCCATCGTGGTGATTTACCTGGGGGTGAAGCATTTTCAGTTCCTGATCACGTTCTTTTTCTTCTGGGCGTCAATCCACATCCTTCACCAGGCGGCGTTTATCGTGGAGTGCTACAACAAAAAGGCGGCAAGATCCCTCTCCTGGTCGTCACGGATGATCGACTACGCGCTGCTCTTCTCGGCGCTCTATCCGATTGCCACCTACAAGTTCATCCATGAAGACTTTTATATCGGCTCCAACAAGATCTTCTTTCCCGACTTTCTGAAGACCGACTATATCTTTTACCTGGTGACGGCGGTGTTCGTGTCGTCCGCCATTTTGTTCATCTGGAAGACCATCAACGAGATCCGGCTCGGGACGGCCCATTATCCCAAGATTATTCTGATATCGCTTACCTCCGCGGTGGCCTTTTGCATCCCCGCCTTTCCGAATCTCGACGTGGCATTCCAGGGTTTTAACGCATGGCATTCCTTCCAGTATCTTGGATTGACCTATTACATCAACAGGCTACGCCACGAGCGCGGGGAGATCGGCACAAAGTTCATCGACAAGATGTCCGAGGACGGAAGGACCTGGCGCTACTACCTCTTCAATGTCGGCCTGACCGCCGGAGCCGTCTCGGTGATCGGACTGCTGATCTATTTCAGCCCGACTCTCGGCATCTCGTTCGACCAGTGCTATTATATCGTCGTCCTTTCCTTCCTGCTGATGCATTATCTCCACGACCATCTGCTCTTTACGAAGCCGGAAGAGATTCTTGTGTGATCGGCGCACGGCGAACGTTGGCAGAAGCCCGGCACCCTTCAGGTGTCCCGGGCTTCTTCGTTCCGGGCCCGAAGGTGCCGGTGAGGGTTGAGAGAGAGCCCGCTCGCCAGGAGCCATGAATGCGAAAAAGGGGGCGGTCAGGGCCGTGAGCCTGGCCCGCGCGCTCTCAAAACTCGGTTACACCTCCCGTTCCCGCGCCGCCGAATTGATCCGAAGCGGGCGGGTCAGTCTCAACGGGCGCATCGTGCGGAACCCCTCCGCGCGCTGTTCTCCCGGAGAGGATCGGTTTCTGGTCGACGGCTCGATCCTCCCCAGGAAGCGGATCGTCACCGTTCTCATGAATAAGCCGGAAGGCGTGGTGACGACGAGGAGCGATGAACGGAGCCGCCCCACCGTGTATGATGTGCTCGGCGACGAGGGGAGATGGCTCTTTCCGGTCGGCCGGCTCGACAAGGACACCTCGGGGATGCTCCTGCTGACGAACGACAACAGGCTCGGCGAGAGGCTGACAAACCCCCGGTCGAAAATCCCGAAAACCTACAGGGTCAGCCTCGACCGGCCTCCCTCGGACACCGATCTCGAAATGTTTGAAAAGGGGATGAGCATCAACGGGGAAAAACTTCTTCCCGCCGCGGTTTCGCGCGAGAGCGGGACAATACTGGAGTTGACGATACTCGAGGGGAAGAACCGACAGATCCGGCGGATGTGCGAACAACTCGGGTATGCAATCGTCTCGCTCATGCGGGTGAAGATGGGAGGGCTCGGCCTCGGCGCTTTGAAAAAAGGGGAGTGGCGGTATCTCACCGCACGGGAGGTCGAACTCCTCTCCCGGCCCGCTCAGGAATGAGGATGCGGGAACCCGTCTCCGACACGGTGGAAGTCTGCGTGTTCAAGATCGAAAAGGGGATCCCCTTCTACCTGCTCCTCCGCCGGTCTGCGGGCGAAAAGCTCTACCCGGGTATCTGGCAATTCGTGACCGGGACGATTCAGGCGGGTGAGAATTCCGTCGAGGCGGCTCTGCGGGAATTGCACGAAGAAACGGGATTGTCTCCCGAGGCATTCTGGGTGGCGCCGCATGTCAACAGCTTCTACGATACCCGGAGTCACGCCGTCAACCTCAGCCCGCTTTTTGCCGCACGCGTCGCGTCCGGCGTGTCCCCCGCGCTCTCATCCGAACACTCCGACTTTCTGTGGCTTCCCCGGGAGGAGGCCTCCCGGAAACTGGTGTGGCCCGGCCAGCGGACGGGGCTCCAAATTGTGCATGAGTTCATCGCCGGAGGAGGGGAAGCCTCCCAATTGACCCAAATTCAATGAGTTTGCTCCCGTCCCCCGCGCGACTACCCGATGTCAACCGTTTCGGGCCTCCCGGGGTCTAACAATGTGAGACCGTTGTCACCACTGTCGTTTCATTCAACCCGAGGAGCTCTTATGACGATCCGCTCACTTCTTCAAACCGGGGCTATTACGCTCGCGATAGCATCATCTCTCTCCGCCGTCTCCGCACAATCGAGATCTTCCGCGGGGACGTACATCTTTCAGAATACCAGGGATCAGGGCCGGTTGGGCGTAGCCGTCCAGGATGTCACGGCGGAACTCAAAAAAAAGGAAGACCTTACCGTCGACCGCGGGGCCTATGTCGCGGACGTCGAGGAGGGGAGTCCGGCTGAGAAGGCGGAAATAAAGGAAGGCGATGTGATCATCCGGTTCGACGGAGAGAAGATCGAGAGCTCCAGGGATCTCACCAAACTGGTCAAGCGGACAAAACCGAAGAGGTCTGTCCCGGTCGAAATCGTGCGGAAAAAAGAACACAAAACGGTGACGGCCGAGATCGGACGCGAACCGGGAGTTCGCGCCTACTCGTTTGATTTTGGCGGGCGGGGTTTTCATTACGCGCCGCGGATGCCGCTCATGCCCCGCATCCCCCGGATTCCACACGGCCCCGGCATGCTTCGCCGGGACGTCGGGATGGGAGAGTTGTCCGGTCTCGAAGTCGAGGAACTCACGAAACAACTTGCGGAATACTTTGAGGTGCCTGAAGGAAAGGGAGTCCTCGTGACGGAAGTCGAGAAGGGAACCGCGGCGGATACCGCAGGCTTCAAGGCGGGCGACGTGATCCTCAAGGCCGGAGGGAATTCCATTCGCGATATCGGAGACCTTCGGGAGGAGCTCCTGAACAGCAAGAAGGAGGCGATTGCGGTGGAAGTCATGCGAAAAGGAAAACCTCTTACCCTCTCGCTGAGGCCTGATCGCGACGAGGACTCAGAGGGGGAGGAGGAAGGAATGTCGGGCAGCACCCGGATCCCGGGAATGGGACAACGCTGGTATCATGACCGGGAGCCTGGATACCATGAATTCACCTTACGCACCATGGAGGCCCTGAGAGAGTTCCTGCGGGAATTCAAGACACAGCTCAAGAACGGTCTTCAGGAACTCCATGACAACCTCCAAACGCATTTTTCGAACCTGTAGCCGCAGCCATTGGGCTGCGGTAAAGTACAGTGTCGATGTAGGGGCGGGGCATGCCCCGCCCGCACGGACAGATATTTCGTAATCACCCCGGGCGACGCATGCGTCGCCCCTACAAGAACGACCTCCACCGATACCTCTCGGGTCGTCTCCTGGTCGCGCCTACCATCACCTCCGCGGCCTGCGGGTCGCGGCTACCCCCTCCCTGATTGATTTTGCGGAATATTTTCGTATATTTCTCCGTTTCCTAAATCGAAGTTTCCCCGCATCAAGAATCTGCTGACGCACGCCGTTCCGGCGTATCCGACTGACTCCCGACTCTGCGGGACCGGATACCGACTACTTGGAATGCCGGCGTTTTTTTTCGGAAGGATTGAGACAGTATGAATGTACGCTTGTTCGTCGCCTGGCTCCCGCTCTCCGCCCTCGGTTTCACCCTGCACGGATCGGCCCAGCCGGCGGATACGGCGGTCCAGCACAGGTATGAGAGGATCGTGAGTCAGATTGTCGCGTCGGGGCTTGCGTCCGGGAAGGCGTACTCGATCCTCCGTGAGCTGACCGGGACGGTCGGAGCCCGGCTGAGCGGATCGCCCGCAGCCGGCCGCGCAGTCGAGTGGGCGGAACAGACGATGGAACATCTCGACTTTCAAAACGTGCACACCGAGGCCGTGATCGTGCCGCATTGGGTCCGGGGTTCCGTCGAGGAAGCTTCGATCATCGGCTCTTCGAACAAGACGGTGCCCCTCACGATGTGCGCCCTCGGGGGGAGTATCGCCACGCCCGATGACGGGATTACGGCCGAAGTGGTCGAAGTGAAGTCGTTCGACGAGTTGCGGGGGATGGGCGAGGGTGCGAAAGGGAAGATCGTCTTTTTTAACCGCCCGTTCGACAGGAGCAAGTATAACACGTTTGAGGCCTACGGCGGAGCCGTAAACCAGAGGGGTCAGGGCGCGTCGGAAGCCGCGCGCGCCGGAGGTGTCGCCGCCCTCGTGCGTTCGATGACGAGCCGGATCGACGACGTCCCCCACACGGGCGCGATGAATTACAACGACAGCCTTCCGAAAGTGCCGGCAGCCGCCCTGAGCACGGTGGCCGCGAACCTGCTCGACAGCATGCTCCAGGCGAACCATTCACTCCGCGTCAGGCTCAGACTCGCCTGCCGCATGCTTCCGGACACCGAGTCTGCCAACGTCATCGGCGAACTCAAAGGATCGGAGCATCCCGAAGAAGTCATCGTTGTCGGCGGCCACCTCGACAGTTGGGACAAGGGGCGCGGCGCTCATGACGACGGAGCCGGTGTCAGCCACTCCATGGAAGCATTGCGGTTATTGAAAGAACTCGGACTCACCCCCAGGAGAACGATCCGCGCCGTCCTCTTCATGAACGAAGAAAACGGTTTGCGCGGAGGAAAGGCCTACGCCGAGAGAGGCCGGCCCGGTGAAAAGCCGGTCGCCGCCATTGAAACGGACGCCGGAGGCTTTACTCCGAGGGGATTCGGGGTGACCGCCGATTCGCTGACGATCGACAAGGTCGCCCGGTGGGCGTACCTCTTCAAGCCGATCGATGCGGACCGGATCTCGAAGGGAGGAGGGGGCGCCGATATCGGAGAGCTGGGGAGGAAAGGGGTGCCCACGATCGGCCTGAGAGTCGACGGGCAGCGCTATTTCGACTACCATCATTCCGACAGCGATACGATCGACAAAGTGAACGAGAGGGAACTGGAACTGGGCGCCATCTCTCTTGCGATCCTCTGTTATGTTCTCGCCCAGGAAGGGCTCTGAGGTTGCTTCACATAAACTTTCATCAGCAGAAAGAGGTGCATATGTCAAAATTGGTCCTGGTTGTTCTCACCGTTGCGCTGGTTCAATGCGGCTTTTCCCAGGGTTCCCGCGGAGCGGACGAAAAAATCGATACTTCCGCGGTGTCAAAGATTCGGGACGAGGGAATGAACCGCTCCCAGGTGATGGAGATCCTGAGCTATATCTCGGATGTGTACGGCCCGAGGTTGACGGGCTCCCCGGGGTACAAGCGAGCCGCCGATTGGGCGGTCAAGGAACTCGCCTCCTGGGGGCTTGCGAATTCACACCTGGAAGCATGGGGTCCGTTCGGCAAAGGCTGGTCGCTCAAACGCTATTCGGCGAACGTCATGGGGTCGCAGGATTTCCCGTTGATCTCCTTTCCCAAGGCCTGGTCACCGGGCACGGGCGGCACCGTCTCCGGAGACATCGTCTACCTCGACGCCAAAACCGACAGCGAGGTCGCAACGTACCGGGGAAAACTGAAAAACAAATTTGTGCTGATCAGCGACCCTGTCGATGTGAAAGCGCATTTTGATCCCGAGGGAACGAGGGATGCCGACTCGACGTTGCTCAAACTCGCAAACGCCGACATGACTCCCGCGCAGAGGCGCGGCCGCGGGTTCCGCATGACACCCGAGCAGAGAGCGAGGGCGCTCACCGGCTTTCACAAGCAGGAACTCTGCGAGAAGGAAGGCGCGGCGGCGATTCTCACCGTCAGCAGAGGCGACGGCGGAAACATTTTCGTGCAGCAGGCGGGCATCGCCTATCATCCGGATACGCCCTTCGCGAAAAGGATGAGCGTGTACGATCCCAAAGCCCCCCGCATCGCTCCCCAGATCGCCGTGGGAGCAGAGCACTACAACCGGCTCGTACGGATGATCCAGAAGGGTGAACATCCGAAGCTGGAGATGAACCTCGAGGTGAATTTCTACAAGGAGGATTCGAGTTACGACGTCATTTCCGAGCTCCCCGGGTCTGACCTCAAGGACGAGGTCGTCATGATCGGCGCGCACTATGACTCGTGGCACGGCGGGACCGGAGCGACAGACAACGGCACCGGGTCGGCGGTGTGCCTCGAAGCCATGCGGCTCCTGAAAAAACTCGACCTGAAGCCGAGACGCACCATCCGCATCGGGCTCTGGAGCGGCGAGGAAGAAGGCCTCCTGGGTTCGGCAGCGTACGTGAAGAATCATTTCGGAGAACGGCAAACAGGCCCGGCCGATACGATCCCCGGTCCGATCGTTCTCAAACCCGAGGCCGAGAAGTTTTCCGTCTACTTCAACAACGACAACGGGAGCGGAAAGGTGCGCGGAGTTCATATGCAGGGGAACGAAGCCGCGCGTCCGATCTTCCGCGCCTGGCTCGCCCCGTTCAGGGATATGGGCGCCTCGACGCTGACGCCGTCGAATACCGGCGGGACCGACCATCTTTCGTTCGACGCCATCGGATTGCCCGGCTTTCAGTTCATCCAGGATCCCCTGGAGTACGATACGCGCACGCACCACTCGACCATGGACCTGTACGATCGCGCCCAGGCCGAGGACCTGAAGCAGGCTTCGGTCATCATGGCGGCGTTTGCCTATGACGCGGCGATGAGGGATGCCATGTTTCCCCGGAAGCCCGTCCCTCAGGCGCCGGCCCAGCGCGGGAGCCAGTAGTGCGATGAGCCTGCTGGTGGTTGGCTCCCTCGGGATCGATACCATCGAGACTCCCTTCGGCCGCGTGGAAAACGTGCTGGGGGGATCGGCGACCTATATCGCGATCGCAGCAGGCTATTTCGTCGCACCGATCCGGCTTGTGGGGATTGTGGGAGGCGATTTCCCCCAGGAGCATATTGAGTTCCTCGAGAGCCGCGAGGTCGATCTGGAAGGTGTGCAGGTCGTCAAGGACGGCAAGACGTTCCGGTGGGGTGGGCGGTATCATTACGATCTCAACACCCGCGACACGCTCTTCACGGAGCTCAATGTCTTCGAGCATTTCGACCCGGTCATCCCGGAATCGTTCCGGAAGACGACCTATGTCTGTCTCGGAAATATCGATCCGGACCTTCAGAGGAGGGTTCTGGAGCAGATCGAGAAGCCGAGACTGGTGGTGGGCGACACGATGAATTTCTGGATCAAGAGAAAGCGGGAGGAGCTTCGCAGGACGCTGAAGCTTGTGGACATCCTCATCATCAACGACGCCGAAGCCCGCGAGCTCACAAACCAGCCGAATCTGATCAGGGCCGCGAAGGAGATCATCGCGGAAGGACCGCGCATGATCATCATCAAGAAAGGGGAACACGGGGCGTTGCTCGTCACCGACCGGATCGTGTTCGCCGCCCCGGCGTACCCGCTGGAGATGATCAACGATCCGACGGGCGCAGGCGACGCGTTTGCCGGCGGGTTCATCGGATGGCTTGCGAAGACCGACGACCTGTCGGAAGAGAACTGCAAGCGGGCGGTCATTTACGGGAGCGCCCTTGCCTCCTTCTGCGTGGAACAATTCAGCCTGAACCGTCTGAAAGACCTGACCTCCATCGAAATTCACGACCGCTTCCGTGAATTCCGGGAACTTTCGAAGTTCGACGCCGAAGTGCTGGCGTGACCGGGATGCATGAAGTCGGTTGAATGGCTCGGCGACCGTCTCCGGTTGATTGATCAGACGAAGCTGCCCCTCGAGGAACGCTACGTCGATACAGCCGACTACCGCGTCGTCGCCGATGCGATACGCACGCTGAAGATCCGCGGCGCCCCGGCCATCGGCATCGCGGCGGCCTACGGGCTGGCGCTCGCCGCGCTCGAATCCGGAGCCGACTCCGGAAGCGCTTCGATGGAACTCTTCGTTCGCGACGTCCACCGGGCGGGCGACGAACTCGCCTCGACCCGCCCGACCGCCGTGAATCTGTTCCGCGCCCTCGACCGGATGCGCGCGATCCTGCGGGAAGCGGGCTCCCCGGAACGCGCCAGATCCCTCCTTGTGGAAGAAGCTCTCAAGATCCACCGCGAAGACGAGACAATGTGCCGCCTCATCGGGGAACACGGCGCTTCGCTCGTCCCCGGCCGCGCGACCATCCTGACCCACTGCAACACCGGCGCGCTCGCCACCGGCGGGTCGGGCACCGCCCAGAGCGTGATCACGACCGCCCGCCGGCTCGGGAAATCTGTCAGGGTGTATGCGACAGAGACACGCCCCCTCCTCCAGGGCGCCCGGCTCACCTCGTGGGAGCTGATGCGCGAAGGGATCGAGGTGACTCTCATTACCGACGGGTCCGCCTCCTTCGTCATGAGCCGGATGCATGTGGACCTCGTGATCGTCGGCGCCGACCGGATCGCGGCGAACGGCGATGCGGCCAATAAGGTCGGAACCTACGCGCTTGCGGTCGCTGCGAACTATCACGGCATCCCGTTCTATGTCGCCGCGCCCACCACGACGATCGACCCGGCCCTCGAATCCGGCGCGCTGATCCCGATCGAGGAAAGGGCCGCGGAAGAAGTCGTCGAAAGTTTCGGGAGGCGCACCGCCCCGCCGGGCGTGCGCGTCTATTCGCCGGCGTTCGATGTGACGCCCGCATCGTTGATCGCAGGGATCGTCACGGAAACGGGAATCCACACTTCTCCCTACGATTTTCACAAGCTCCCTTCCGCCGCGGCCGGGAGGAACGGGTGAGCACCATCGAAAAAACCGAAGCGGTCGTCCTCAGAACGATGCCGTATCGCGAGACGAGCAAGATCGTCACGTTCTACACCGCGCGGTTCGGACGGCTCGCGACGATTGTCAAAGGGGCGCGCCGGCCGAAGAGCAAATACGGCGCCTCCCTTGAACTCATGGCCCACGACATGATCGTCGTCTACAGAAAAGAGGGGAGGGATTTGCAGACGCTCGCCGAATGCGACCTGATCCGTTCGTATCCCCGGCTCCATGACGACCTCGAGAAGATGTCCGCCGGCATGGCAATCATCGAGCTGATCTCGCTCCTCACCCGGGAAGAAGAGGAGAACGGACCGCTCTTTTCGTTGTTGACCGGCTCGCTCGCCGCAGTCGATGCTGCAACTAAAAACCCCGCGGGCGTGTTCTACTGGTACGAGGTGCGCCTGGCCGGGATCCTTGGCTTCCAGCCGGGCTTCGGCCGGTGCGCAACCTGCGGCAAGTCCCTGCCCGGGAGCGATGACGGCCATGATCCGGTACGGTTCGATCTCGAAAAAGGAGGGCCCGCCTGCAAGAGCTGTTCTCCCGAAGCCGGACAGACCGTTCTTCTGGAGCGGGGAGTGTTGCGTGCGCTCGAACGCCTCTCCGGAATCTCAACCGCAACGGAGGCCTCCGGGATGGAGTTCGATCCGGAGACCTCAGAGCAGATTCGGGAATTTATGGGCATGTACCTGCGGTATCACGTCCACGGACTCCGTCCTCTGAAGTCGGACAAAGTGTTTTCAAGAATTCTGGACCGTGCAATATGATCTCCCCATGCCTGCCTGCGGTGTTGAAACATTCGCCGCGGGAGGACAGTATAATAGTAATGTCCGATCACTTCAATAATTCAATCGAGGAGTAAGGTTCCTATGTCTCGCAAATCAATCCTGGCGGCAATATTCCTGATCTTTATCGGGATCGTTTTCGGTGTGGTGCTCGTCTCCAGCTTCAAGGGGGGCGTGGAGCCCGGCTTCGCGGGCGATCCGCAGGTCAAACTCGGGGGGCGCACTCCGATCAAGCATGTCGATGTCGACGCCAAAGCATTCAGCAAAGCATTTATAGATGTGAGCAAGGCTGTTTCCCCCACCGTCGTGGCGATCACCGTGACCACCAAGGCGAAAAAAGGGGGGGACGGAGACCTCAACGAGTTCTTCCACTTCTTCGGGCCCGATTCCAAGGCGCCCGAGCCGGAGCCCCAGCAGGGGGCGGGATCCGGGGTCATCATCAGTGCGGATGGATACATCCTGACAAATAATCATGTCGTCGAGGGGGCGGATGAGAATCGCGTCGAAGTCTACATGAACGACCGCCACGAGATGAAGGCGAAAATCATCGGAACAGATCCTTCCACCGATCTCGCCGTCATCAAGGTCGACGCCAGGGAGATGACCGCCGCCGCGTTCGGAAACTCCGACGAGCTCCAGATCGGCGAGTGGGTTCTGGCGATCGGCAATCCGCTTCAACTCCAGGGCACGGTGACCGCGGGAATCGTGAGCGCGCTCGGCCGGAGCATCCGCATCATCAGCGACGACTACGGCATCGAGAACTTTATCCAGACCGACGCGGCAATCAACCCCGGCAACAGCGGCGGGCCTCTGGTGAACCTGAGCGGCGAAGTCATCGGGATCAACACGGCGATCGCCACGACGAACGGACGCTATCAGGGTTACGGCTTCGCCATTCCGATCAACCTCGCGCGCTATGTGGCGGAGGATATCATCAAGAACGGGAAAGTCCGGCGGGGGTATATCGGCGTGACGATCGGGACGGTGGACGACAAGACCGCGAAAGCGCTGGGCATGGAGAAGGCCCAGGGAGTGATCGTCCAGACGCTCGTCGAGGACGGGGCGGCGCAATCCGCCGGCATCAAAGAACGCGATGTCATTCTCTCGGTGGATGCGAGAGAGGTGAACGCCCCGAACGAGCTGCAGACGTACATCGCCCGCAAACACCCGGGGGACGAGGTGACGTTGAAGGTGTTCCGGGACGGGAAGACGACGGAGAAACGGGTGACGCTCCGCTCGCGCAAGGACGAGAAGCTGGCGGCCAGGGATACGGAAGTCGGCAAGGCGGACCGTGAAACGGAACGGGAAACCAGTTCAAAGGGGATGAGCCTGGACAAGCTCGGCGTGACGGTTCGTTCGCTCGACTCCGACGAGAAGAAGGAGATGTCGGTCGACCGGGGCGTCGTGGTAACTCACGTGGAAGCGTTCGGCGAAGCGTTCGAACGGGGCATCCATGAAGGCGACGTCATCCTCGAGGCGGACAAAAAAGAAATCTATTCGCCGAAAGATCTGAGAGACGTCGTCGAGAAGCGCAAACAGGGCGATGCCGTCCTGCTGCGCGTAAAAAACAGCCGGGGCCAGATGGCGTTCGTCGCCGTGCAACTCGGCGGTTGACCCCGGGCGGTGAGCGAATTCAGAGCCCCATTCTCGTACAGCGCGGATGGGGCTTTCTGTTTCCCGCAGCCTGAAGGCTGCGGCTACCGGCAAGCGCGAATTTCGGATGGTGTCTCAATTTGGCGATCGTCCCTCCACCTCGTCATGCTGACATGCTCCTGGTCAGCAACTTTCAACTCTTTTATAAAGATCCCGACCTAAAACATGCCGGGATGACGAGAGAAGGTGAAACTGCGGCGCTACCGAATTTTGCATCTCGATTCATAAATTCGTAGATTCAGGCCAGACCACGTCACCCAATTCCCAATTCCCGAGGGGAGTGAGAACTCCAATGAAGACTTTCAATTATGGCGCACTGATCGTTATGTTTATGACTACAACGGCCATCGGGCAGATCGATATCAAGTTCGAGCAGTACAAGCTCGAGAACGGCCTGACCGTCCTTCTCCACGAGGACCATTCCGCGCCCGTCGCCGCGGTCGTGGTGATGTACCACGTCGGCTCGAAGAACGAAAAGGTGAAGCGAACCGGATTCGCGCACCTGTTCGAGCACATGATGTTCAAGGGGTCCGAGCATGTCCAGGACGGCGAACACTTCAAGCTCCTCCAGGAAATCGGAGCGAACATCAACGGATTCACGACGGAGGACGCCACGACGTACTTCGAGGTGGTTCCGAGCAACGAGCTCGAGCTTGCCCTCTACCTCGAATCGGACCGGATGGGATTTCTCCTCCCGGCGGTGACGCAGTCGAAGCTGGACAACCAGCGCGAAGTCGTGAAAAATGAGCGGCGCCAGAGCGTCGACAACGTCCCGTACGGGACCGCGGACGAAAAGATCGCCGCCGCCATGTTTCCGGAAACTCATCCGTACAATTGGCCGGTGATCGGCTCGATGGAGGATTTAAGCGCCGCCTCCCTCGAGGACGTCCACCAGTTCTTCAGGACCTACTACGCGCCGAACAACGCATGCCTGGTCATCTCCGGTGACGTGACGCCGGCGGAATCGAAGCCGCTGGTGGAAAAATACTTCGCCTCCATACCGGCCGGGAAAAGTTTCGACCGGCCGCAGACGGTTCCGGTCAGTCTCGCCGCCTCGAAAACGATGACCACCGAGGACAAGGTGCAGTTGCCCAGGCTCTATTTGACGTGGCACACGCTGCCGCTCAACACGCGGGAGGGCGCGGTGATGACGGTGCTGGGACAAATCATGGGCAGGGGAAAGAATTCCCGGCTCTTCAAACCGCTTCAGTACGACAGGCAGATCGCGCAATCTTCCAGCGCCGGAGAGCAGGGGCTGGAGATCGCGGGGATTTTCCAGATCGAGGTGACGGCAAAGCCGGGAAGAAACCTGACCGAGGTTGAAACGGTCGTCGATTCAGTCCTCAAATACTTGCTCTCCGGCGGCGGCGTCACACAACAGGAAATCGACAAGGCGGTCGCTTCGGCCGAGGTGCAGGTCGTGAACGGAGCCGCGACGGTTCTCGGAAAGGCGACAAGCCTCGCAAGGTTCTACTCGTTCACGGGCGACCCCGCGAACATCAACACACAGATGAAACTCTATCAGGGGATCACTCCGGAGGAAGTGCGAACCGTCGCCAACAAATATCTGACGCAGCCGCGGATGGTCCTGAGCGTTGTCCCGCTCGGGAAGCCCGAGCTGGCGGCAGGGAAGGGGGAGTGAGGAAACCATGACGAACTCTATCGTTGGAATGAGCATGCTCGCAGTTCTACTGGCCGGGATGGCCGCCGCGCCCGCCGGCGCGCGTACGGACCTCGACCGGACGAAACGCCCCGCCGGAAGGCCCGCATCCAGGATCCAGCTCCCCGAGATTCAGAAAGCGACGCTGAAGAACGGCCTCAAGGTCTGGCTCGTCGAACAGCACGAGCTGCCGGTGGTCGCGATGAATCTCGTCATACAGGCGGGCGCCGACCACGATCCGGCGGGCCAGCCAGGGATCGCCTCGATGGCGGCCGACCTGCTCGACGAAGGAACGAAGACCCGGACGACCCTTCAGATCTCGGAGGAAATCGATGCGATCGGCGCGTCGTTCAACACCAATGCGGGAGTGGACGCCTCGTTCGTCACCCTGAGCACGTTGACGAAGCACCTCGACAAGGCGCTTTCGGTCTTTACCGACGTCGTGGCGAACCCGACATTTCCGGGGAAGGAGTTTCTCCGGCTGCAAAAGCAGCGTCTCACCTCCCTGATCCAGCAGCGCGACCAGCCGCCCGCGATCGCCAACAACGCGTTCTCGTTCGTGCTCTACGGATCGGAGCATCCCTACGGCCACAACGCCTCGGGAACGGAGTCGTCGGTAAAAGCGATGACCACCGCCGACCTGCAGAAGTTCTACACGACCTACTACCGGCCGAACAACGCGACGCTGATCGTCGTGGGCGACGTCACGCTCGCGATGATCGTGCCGAAGCTGAACGAAGACTTTGCGAATTGGGCCCCGGCGGAAGTCGCCTCCTTTTCGGTCCCGGCTCCGAAGGCTCCGGACCGGATGCGCGTCTACCTCGTCGACAAGCCCGGCGCCCCGCAGTCGGAGGTCCGCATCGGGTATCCCGCGCTCGCCCGCAGCACGCCCGACTATTTCCCGGTGTCGGTCATGAACCGGATGCTGGGCGGCCAGTTTACCAGCCGGGTGAATCTGAACCTCCGCGAAAAGCACGGCTATACGTACGGCGCCTTCACCAGCTTCAGGTTTCAAAAAGGGGTCGGACCGTTCGTCGCGCAGGGCGGCATCGTCACGGAGAAGACCGACAGCTCGCTGATCGAATTCCTTGCGGAGCTCAACCTCATGCGCGAAAAGGGGATGAGCCCGGAGGAGCTGGCGTACGCGAAAAAGGGGATGGTCGGAAATTTCGCGCTGGCCTTTGAGACCCCGGCGCAGATCGCCGGCGCGCTCCAGAACATCGTCCTCTACGGCTTGCCCGAGGATTACTACACCAATTACCTGGTGAACATCGAAGGGGTAAACCTCGAAGGGGTGCAGCGGGTTGCGAAGGAATACCTCGACACCTCCCGTATGGCGGTCGTCGTGGTGGGTGATCTCGCCAAGATCAAGGCAAGCGTCACGGCCCTGAAACTGGGCGACGTCGTCATGTGCGACCCGGACGGGAAGCCGCTTCCCTAGAGGGGTTCTGTCTCGCTTTGTCATCCTGAGCGCAGCGAAGGATCTCCGTCCGTTCGGGCGCCAAAAAGCCAGATCCTTCAGTCGCTACGCTCCCTCAGGATGACAACCAGGGGGAATTTGAGACAATCCGCCTGACAACGTAATGTTGACAACTATCGGATTTTATTTTATATTTTTAGCAGGTAGTGATGTCCGCCAACAACCATAAAGCCATGCCGTAAGGAGGGATCCGAGCCTTCAGTTCTCATTACGTACCGGGTACAAACGGAAAGTTGAGCAGCAAGGTTCTCGTGCTCAATCAGAACTACGAGCCGATGAGCGTATGCAACGCCAAGAAGGCGATCATCCTTCTCTTTCTCGGGAAAGCGGAGCTCATAGAGGCGCATGAGGAGCGTCGAATCCGCTCCATCTCCATGTCCCTGCCGTTTCCAAGCATCGTCCGCCTGAGCGTCTATATTCACGTGCCGTACAAGAAAATCATTCTTTCCCGGAAGAACATCCTGCGCCGCGACGGGCACCGCTGCCAGTACTGCGGATGCCACGACGTCGCCCTCACCGTGGATCACATCATCCCGAAAGCGAAGCTCGGGGAGGACACCTGGGAGAACCTCGTGACCGCGTGCGTGGATTGCAACAACCGGAAGGGGAACAGGACGCTCGAGGACGCTCATATGAAGTTGTTGCGGAAGCCGATGAAACCGAACCATGTCACCTTCATCCGGCATTTCGTCGGCACGGTCGACGAGCGCTGGAAACCCTATCTCTTCATGAACTAACCCCCCGGATGGGTGATCGTCCAGCCGCCGGGTTTGCACCAACCTCAGGAATGTATTGCCGGCCAGGAAGCGAATTCTAAGCGGCATGCGCCCGACAGGCAAGCTGCATCTCGGCCATCTTGCCGGCGCGCTGGAAAACTGGGTGAGCCTTCAGGGTGAGTACGAAAATTACCACCTGATCGCCGATTACCACGCCCTGACGACCAGCCTCGACACGTCCCTCCTCTATCAGAATTCCATCGACATGCTCATCGACTGGCTCTCTGCCGGGATCGACCCGAAGAAGAGCCCGATGTTCCGGCAGTCGCAGATCAAGGAACACACAGAGCTCCATCTGCTCTTCTCGATGCTCATCACCGCGGCGCGGCTGGAGCGGAACCCGACGGTCAAGGAACAGGTGCGCGACCTTGACATCGAGAGCGTCAGCTACGGACATCTCGGCTACCCGGTCCTGCAGGCGGCGGACATTCTCCTCTACAAGGGGGATCTTGTGCCCGTCGGCGAAGATCAGCTCCCGCACCTCGAGATCACGAGAGAGATCGCCCGCCGGTTCAACGCGCAGTATGGAGCGGTCTTCCCCGAACCGGAGGGGAGGATCACGAAATTCGCCCGCCTCCCGGGCCTCGACGGCAGGCGAATGAGCAAGTCGCTCGGCAATACGATTCTCCTTTCCGATCCGCCCGCGGAGATCGCGAAAAAAATGAAGAAGGCCGTGACGGACCCGCTGAAAGTCCGCAAAGGGGATCCCGGCAGGCCCGAAGTCTGTCTCGTCTACTCCTACCACCAGAAGTACAGCCAGGCGGAAGTTCCCGAGATCGCCTCCGGGTGCCGGAGCGGGGCGCTGGGCTGCGTCGATTGCAAGGCGAACGCCTCCAATCACATCATCGAAGCCCTGGCCCCCCTGCGGGAGCGGAGGGCGTACTACGAGGCGCATATGGACGAGGTGGGGGAGATTCTCCATGACGGGGAAGCGCGCGCGAAAAAGGTTGCCGTGCAGACGATGGAAGAAACCCGCGCGGCAATGAAGCTCGGGTAGTGTTTCCTTGTACGCGCCTCGTTCCCACGCTCTGCGCGGGAACGGGTTATACGGCCGCTCCGCGGCCGGGGGCGCGGAGCGCCCCGCTATGCATTCCGCCGCAGAGCGGCGGAACGAGAACAATGATTCGCTTCCGAAACCCTGCCGTATTGGTTTTTTGAGAGGGAATTTTTTACCTTGAGATACGCATGTATAGGGTAAAACTACAGGAATTCGAAGGGCCGCTGGACCTCCTCCTCTTTTTCATCAAGCGGGATGAGCTGGACATCTACGACATTCCCATCTCCAGGATCACCAAGGAGTTTCTCGAATACCTCCATTACATGCAGGTCCTCGACCTTGAAGTGGCGGGTGATTTCATCGTGATGGCCGCGGAGCTGATGCAGATCAAGGTGAGGATGCTCCTCCCGAGCCTCCCCGGCGAGGAGGACGAAGTTGATCCGCGCGCCGAGCTCGTCCGGAGGCTCCTCGAATACAAGCGCTTCAAGGAAGCCAGCGCCGTCCTTTCAACCCTCGAGAGCGAATCGGTGAAATTGTATTACCGCCAGGGATTCCATTCCGATCCCCGGCATGTCGCGCTCGAGGACCAGGAGGAGAGTTTGAAGAGCATCACGATGTTCAACCTGATAGCGGCGTTCAAGAAAGTCCTTGACACTGCTCCCAAAAAGGTTTATCATGATGTTGAATTATTCAACGTGACGATCGACGAGCAGATGAGCTACATCGCGGACGTGTTCCGCATCCGCGAACAGGTCACCTTCTTCGAGCTCGTCCAGCACATGACTGAAAAGCTCAGGATCATCGTGACGATCATGGCGATGCTGGAAATGGTCAAGAACCGGTTGATCGAGCTCGCCCCGGCGAACTACGAAGACGATTTCATCATCTCGAGAGTGGAGACGCAGGCACGCTGATGGAACAGACCCAGGCCCCCGAGAGCAGGCGGCATATTGTCGAAGCCCTTATTTTCGCGTCGGATGAACCGCTGACGGCCCGGCAGATTATTGAGATCCTCGGCGCTCCGGACCAGGCGGGCCCCCGTTTGCGGATGAAGGAGGATGAGGTGCTGTCGGTCGTCCGAGACCTCAACTCGGAGTACGTCCGCGCCGGACGCGCCTTCCGCATCATCCAGGTTGCGGGCGGCTACCAGTTCGCGACGATGCCCGAGTTTGCCGATTGGCTCGGCCGCATGGTGAAGGAGAAGGCGAAGCGGAAGCTCTCCCAGGCGACGCTGGAGACGATGTCGGTGATCGCCTACAAGCAGCCCGTCACAAAACCCGAGATCGAGGCGATCCGGGGCGTCAATGCGGACTATGCGATCCAGCGCCTGATGGAGCGCGGTCTGATCACGATCGTCGGGCGCGCCGCCACGGCGGGCCGCCCCCTTCTCTACGGCACGACTTCGGATTTCCTGAAGCACTTCGGACTCAACGACTTGTCCGAATTGCCGAAGCCCCGCGAGATCGAGGAAATAATGGCGGACCAGGGCTTCGAGATGGAACGCGAACTCCTGAAGCGGATGGGGAAGACCGAAGAAGAAATCGAGGAACAGCTCGGAAAAACCGTCGTCGGGGAAAACGGGGAGCTCCAGGAAATCCCACCCGATCCGGGCGCCGAAGGTCAGCCGCCCCCGGCCGATCAGAATCTTTCTCCCTGAAACGCCCGTCCCTCGCGCGGACGCGCCGGTTGCCCGCTTTCCCCTTCTTCCAGGTTGGCCCACCCGATCATCTCTCACGCTGAGCTCCGGTCATGATGCGCCTCAATAAATATCTCTCCGCCGCCGGAATCGTCTCGCGCCGCAAGGCGGATCAGATGATCACCGAAGGGAGGGTCTCGGTGAACGGAACCGTCGCGACGGTCCTGGGCCTCAAGATCGACCCCGGCAAGGACCAGGTGTTCGCCGACGGGAAACAGGTGTTGATTCTCGACGAACCTGTCTACGTGGTGCTCAACAAACCCAGGGATTGCATTACCACGATGAGTGACGAGCGGGACAGGCCCACGGTCTTGAAGTACGTTCGGACGAAGGAGAGGGTCTTCCCCGTCGGGCGGCTCGATCGGAATACCACCGGGGTTCTCATTCTGACGAACGACGGGGAATTTGCAAACGCCCTGATGCACCCCAAAAACCTCGTGGACAAGGCGTACAAAGTGACACTCACCGAGCCGGTCAAGCCCGAGCACATCCGGCGGCTTGCGGAGGGGATTCGCCTCTCCGAAGGGAAAACCGCTCCCGCGGAATTGCACGTTCTTCCAAAGAGCAAGAACATGGTCGTGGGCATCATCATCCATGAGGGAAAGAACAGGCAGGTCCACAGGATGTTCGAGGCGCTCGGTTACCAGATTGAAAAACTGGACCGGGTGGGGTACGGGGGCATTACCTATGAGGGGCTGAAGCGGGGGGAGTGGAGGTACCTGCGGAAATCCGAAGTGCGCCGTATTCAGGAGTCCGCCGGAATCAAGGAGACTCTCACCGTCTGATTCCCGCTGGGTTCTTACCAGCGCTTGGGCGCGCCCTCTACGGTCCGGAGCGTATCCCTGGCGATCAGGAGTTCCTCGTTCGTGGGTATGACGAACGCTTTGAGCCGGGCGCCCGGCGAGGTGATCTCCCCCTCTTTCCCGTTCGTCATCGTCGAATTCTTCTGATGGTCGAGCTCCACCCCCAGCCATGAGAGCCCCGCACAGATCCGCTCCCGGATCGCGGGGCTGTTTTCACCGATCCCTCCCGTAAAGATGATCGCATCCGCGCCGTTCATCCCGGCCAGGTAAGCGCCGATATATTTCTTGACCCTCGCGCAGAACATCTCGATCGCCAGTCTCGCACGGCGATCCTTTTTTTCGCGCTCCTCGTCGAGAAGCTCGCGCATGTCGTTCGTCAATCCCGAAACGCCCAGGAGCCCCGACTGCTTGTTGAGCATCGTGTCGATTTCCGAAAGCGACATCCCCTCCTTGTGGTGGATGAACTCGAGCACGGAGGGGTCGAGGTCTCCGCAACGCGTGCCCATCACCAGCCCCTCGAGGGGTGTGAGCCCCATCGACGTGTCGACGGACTCGCCCCCCTTGATCGCGCAGGCCGAGCAGCCGTTGCCGAGGTGGAGCGTGACGAGGTTTGTTTCTTCCCGCTGCCGGACGGTGAGCTGGCGGTAGCGGAACGCGACATAACGGTGCGAGGTTCCGTGGAACCCGTACCGCCTGATCCGGTGCCGCCGGTAGAGCTGATACGGAATCGCGTAGAGATACGCCGATTCGGGCATCGTTGAATGGAATGCGGTGTCGAAAATCGCCACCTGGGGGATTCCCGGGCCGAGAAGCTCGCGCGCCGCGGTAATACCCTTGAGGTTTGCGGGGTTATGCAGCGGGGCGAGCTCGATGCTCTCTTCGATCTTTCCCATCACATCCTCGTCGATCAGGACGGACATCGTGAACCGTTCGCCGCCGTGGACCACGCGGTGCCCGACGGCGTGCAGATCGGCGAGCGAATGGATATCGGCGATCGCGGAGGCCGGCGAGATGACCCAGCGAAGCACATAATCGAGGGCCGCCCGGTGATCGCGCAGGGGGGCCGTTTGCCTCAGTTTGGGATGCCCTTCTGACTCGAGCGTGATGAGCGACTGGCTTCCGACCCGCTCGACGGACCCGCCCGCGAGCCGCCGGTCGGTGCCCCGCTCGATCGATTCGAGGTCGGTCTGAATGACCTGGAACTTCACCGAAGAAGAGCCGCAATTGAGGACAAGTATGTTCATAGCGGGAAGATACGAATTTTCCCTTTTCCGTGGGAGAACCGGGAGGGAGAGCTGCGGGGGCGGATTTGAATATCCGGGGGGATGTTCGTATATTGATCCGCTCATATTTCCTCCCCCATGAAGCGCCTGTACCGTTCGGATACGAACAAGAAACTCGCCGGGATTTGCGGCGGGATCGGCGAGATGACCGACACCGATCCGACGATCATCCGCCTGATCGCGGTGATCGCCGGGGTGGTGACCGGAATAATCCCGTTCGTGCTCGCGTACATCATCGCCTGGTGGATCGTACCTCCGCGCAAGCAGGAACAGGCGGAGAGCCGCCCCGGAGCGTGACTCCCTGATGATGACATTTCTGAAGATTATCACCCTCCCGGTCTGGCTTCCGTTCAAGATTCTCTGGTTTGCTTCGAAGGTCGTGGCATTTTGCTTCCTTGTCGCCGTTATGGCTCTCCTCATCGTTCTCGCGGTCCACTTTCTATGATCTCCCTGTGATCCCGGCCGGCCCTCTGCGCCAATCATTCCGCGGCCTTCTCATCTCTCTCGTCCTGCTGGTGCAGAGCGCGCCTCTCGCCTCCCAGGCGGTTCCTCAAGAGTGGCTCACCGCGTACGAACTGAGCGGCTTCAAGAAGACCCCCCGGTATGCGGAGACGATCGAGTACTGCAGACGGTTACAGGCCGCCTCCGGATGGATCAGAGTCGACAGCTTCGGCCGGACCCCCGAGGGAAGAAGCCTCCAGCTTGTCATCGCGTCGAGCGACGGGGCGTTCGATCCCGCATCCGCCCGCCGCAGCGGCAAAGCGGTCGTCATGATCCAGAACGGCATTCATGCCGGCGAGATCGACGGCAAGGACGCCTGCCTGATGCTCCTGCGGGACATGGCAATTACAAAATCGAAAGCGTCGCTCCTCGACCATGTGATCCTGCTCGTGATACCGGTTTATAACGTCGACGGCCACGAGAGGTTCGGACCCTTCAACCGGATCAATCAGAACGGCCCCGAGGAGATGGGATGGCGTGTCACCGCGCAAAATCTCAACCTCAACCGCGACTACCTCAAAGCCGATGCGCCGGAGACGCGGGCGTGGCTGAAGGTCTATACCTCCTGGTTGCCCGATTTTTTCGTGGACTGCCACGTGACGGACGGGGCCGATTTCCAGCACGTGTTCACCTATTCGATCGAGACGCATGAGAATGTGGCGGCGCCCGTCCGCGCCTGGATCACCCGGGGCTACATACCATTTCTCGAGTCGAAGCTCACCTCCGCCGGGGTTTCCGTCATCCCGTATATTTTCCTGAAGGACGATACGGACCCGTTGCTGGGAATTCTCGGATCCGTGACCCCCCCGCGATTTTCAACGTCGTACACGCCGTTGCAGAACAGGCCCGGGCTCCTCATCGAGACGCACATGCTCAAGGATTACAAGACCCGGGTCGAAGCCACCCGAGCGGCGCTCGAAGCCACCATCGAGCGCGTGGGCCAGCAGTACCGCGAGCTCCGGCGCGCGGTCTCGAGCGCAGACTCCGAGGCGGAGGAGGGCTTCCGCCAACCGTACCCCCTCCAATTCAGCATGGCCGACAAGCCCAACGCCACGGTGCACTTTCTCGGATACAAGCAGAAGAACGAAAAGAGCACGATCTCGGGCGGAGAGAAGATCCGGTACACACACGAGCCGTTCGAGGCGGATATCCCCCGGTTCGACAGCTCGATCGTCACCAAAACCGTCGTTCCGCCCCGGGCGTATCTCATTCCGCAGCAATGGACCGAGGTGCTTGACCGGCTCGACATGCACGGGGTGCGGATCGAGAGATTGACCGTCCCCATCGAGGTGGAGGTCGAAACGTACCGCTTTTCGCACGCGCACTGGCAGCAGGCTCCGTTCGAGGGCCGCCATCCCGTGACCTATTCCGTCGAGAACGTGAAGGAGCGGAGAGCCTATCCCGCGGGAACTGCGGTTGTCCGGCTCAACCAGCGTGCGGCGCGGGTGGCGCTGAACGCCCTCGAACCGGAAGCCCCGGACGCATTTGCCGCATGGGGATTCTTCGACGCGATCTTTGAGCAGAAGGAATACGCGGAAAACTATGTCATGGAACCGCTCGCCTCGGAGATGCTCGCGAAGGATCCGAACCTGAAGAAGGAATTTGAGACGAGACTGGCCGCAGACACCGCGTTCGCCCACAGCCCGGGGGCGCGTTTGAATTTCTTTTATCAACGATCCCCTTACTGGGATCCCCAGGTGAACAGCTACCCCGTGGCGCGCCTGATGTCGGACGTGCCCCTCCAGACCGAACCATTCCGTTTTTGATTTCCCGAAACCACGTTCTCCAGAAAGGACCACCCGATGAATAGTTTTTTCCGAATTCCGTCCACAAGGGCCTGCCGCCTCCTGATCACCCTGGCGGTCATGATCGCCTGCGGCCGGGGCCAGGAATCGAAATCTTCGCCCCCGCAGAAGACGAAGGATTTTACGATCGAAGATGTGTTTGTCAAGGGAAAATTCAGCCCGAAGGGCATCCGAGGGTTTCAATGGATCGAGAAGGGGAAGGCGTATTCCTATCTCGAAACCGATACCTCGGCGAAGCAGACCGATATCTGGAGGGCCGACGTCGGCTCGGGGAAGAAGACGAAGCTGGTCGATGCGGGCGCCCTGGTGCTCAAGAAAGGGGACAAGCCCTTTTCCGTTCAGAATTACACCTGGTCTCCGGATGGGGGGAGGGTCTTGTTTACCGGGACCCTCACGGCCCGAAGCCTTAAAACGGGGGGGAACTTTTTCCTCTACGACCTGGGGAGCAGGAAGTTCCGGCAGCTCACGGACAGCCCGGAGGAGCAGCTGAACGTGAGGTTTTCGCCCGACGGATCGATGATCGGGTTCGTGCGCGGGAACAATCTTGTTGTCCACCGCCTCGACGACGACACGGAGACACAGCTGACCTCCGACGGGGGCGAGCATGTCCTGAACGGCCATTTCGACTGGGTCTACGAGGAGGAATTCGGACTGATCAACGGCTGGCAGTGGTCGCCCGACGGGAAGCATATCGCCTACTGGCAGATCGATGAGACCCGCGAACCGGAATTCTCCATCGTCAACTTCATTCCGCTCCATTCGGCGGTCAACAGGATGCGGTATCCCAAAGCGGGAGATCCGAACGGCATCGTGAGGATCGGCATCGTCGACCTGGATACGAAAAAAACCGCCTGGGCCGATATCGGCGCCCCGCTCGACACGACGCAGGATACCTACATCCCGCGCATCCTCTGGACCAATAACCCGGCGCTCCTGGCGGTGGAACGGCTCAACCGGCACCAGAACAAATTGGAGCTTGCACTGGTGAACGCCGCGACCGGCAGCTCCCGGGTGATCCTGACCGAGATCGAGAGCACCTGGATCGACATCAGCGACGACGTCACGTTCCTGAAGAAATCGGACCAATTCATCTGGCCGTCGGAACGGGACGGGTTCGAACATCTCTATCTCTATGACCTGCACGGGAAATTGATCCGGCAGATCACGCAGGGGCACTGGGATGTCGAGCGGCTGAACGGGGTGGACGAGGCATCGGGCACCCTGTTCTTCACGGCCGCCGTCGTCTCCCCGCTGAACCGCGAAGTCTATGCCGTGGGGCTGGACGGGAAGGGCTTCAGGAGAATCACCAAGGAGGACGGAAGCAGCTCGGCGAATTTTGCCCCCGGTTGCTCCGTCTTTCTCCACACGTTCACCGATGTCAACACCCCGGCGCGGTTGAGCCTGCGGAAGAGCGACGGCTCGCTGTTGCGCGTCGTCGACGACGGCAAGGTCGGCGCTCTCAACGACTTTCGCATCAGCCCGCAGACGTTCTTCACCTTCCGGACGAGCGACGGCGTCGAGCTGAACGGCTGGATGATCAAGCCTCTCGATTTCGATCCCGCGAAGAAGTATCCGGTGCTGATGTACGTCTACGGAGGTCCCGGATCGCAGACCGTCCGGAACAGCTGGGGGGGCCAGAACTTCCTCTGGTATCAGATACTCGCCCAAAAGGGGTACGTCATCGCCAGTGTCGATAACCGGGGTACGGGCGCCCGCGGGAAGGAATTCAAGAGCGTGACCTACAAACATCTCGGGAAGTGGGAAACCCACGACCAGATCGAGGGGGCGAAGTACCTCGCGGCGCTTCCTTACGTGGACGGCGCGAGGATCGGGATCTGGGGCTGGAGCTACGGCGGATATATGACGCTGATGTCGATGCTGAGCGGTTCGGGTGTCTTCAAAACCGGCGTATCGGTCGCCCCGGTCACGCACTGGAAGTTCTACGATTCGATCTACACGGAACGGTATATGCTCACTCCCCGGGAGAATCCCGACGGATACGAGGAAAGCGCGCCGCTCTCTCATGCCGGGAAGCTGACGGGAAATCTCCTGGAAATTCACGGGACCGCGGACGACAACGTGCACTGGCAGAACACCGTCAGCATGGTGAACGCCTTCATCCAGGAAGGGAAGCAATTTGAGACAGCCTTCTATCCCGGCGGATTCCACGGGATCGGCACCGGCAAGGTGCGGGCCCAGCTCTTCACGAAAATCACCGACTATCTTCTCGAAAAGCTTTGAAACGGATGATGCGGCGCCTGATAGTTGTTCTTGCGGTTGCCGGCAACTGTTTCGGACAGCCGCTCACCTGGCAGGACCTCTCCGGCGCGTCCGGCTATGACACGATCATGTACTCGTCGACGGGGCGGTTGTTCGCGACAAACCACCGGGGGGTGATTTACGAGTCCGCGGACCGGGGAATCTCCTTCCAATCGATTCTCGCGTTCCCTTCGTCGACGACGATCCTGCAACTGGCGGTCAACGGCGATCGTGTGGCGACCCGTCTCTCCGATCCCGATGTCGGAGCCCGCTACCAGCTGTTTTCCTGGAACGGCGTGCCGAACGACTGGACCCGGATACTCGCGACAAGCTTCAGATTCATTCAGGCGCTGATGATCAGCGATTCGGGCGTCGTGTTCGGAGTCGATCCGTATGGCAACAGGGACATCGTGCGATGGACCGGCTCCTCGTGGATCCCGGTCGGGCCTTCCCAGTCGTTCCTCTCCGCCCCTTCCTTCGCCGCCGACCTCGATATTGTCACGGCGGTCGACCACTCCAACAACCTTGTCGTCGGGAGCAGGGCGGGCGGAGTCTATGTGTCGGCCGACGAAGGGCAATCGTGGGGAAAATCTCTCTCCACCTACCCGGTGAGCACCATCAATGTGACGCTGCCCGGCACGATTCTGGTGGGAACGATCCCGAGCCCCACTCCGCCGCTCAATACGTTCGGGGGCATCTTCGAATCGACGGATAACGGAGGTTCGTGGAGGGGGCTCGGGCTGTCGAACCATCTGATCACGTGCGTGGCCGCCCGGAGTTCCGGAGAACTCTGGGCGCTCGCCGACGGGGCCGCCTACAGGCGGGACAATAGTTCCGGCGTGTGGGATCTCGTCAGTCCCGCCGGGAGGGTCTTCACGACGCTGGTATTGATCGGCACGGATACCACTCTCCTTTCGAGCGAGGCGGCGGGCACACAGCAGTCGCAGGACGACGGAGCCAGCTGGACCGGTTCCGACATACGGGGCAAAGATGTTTTCACGATCGCAGCCGCGCCTTCAGGAACGCTCCTCACCGGAACGCTCGGGAGCGGCGTGTTCAAGTCCGCCCCGAACGGCGTGGGATGGACGCAGTTGCCCGCGGATGTGACCGGGGATTATATCTATTCCATCGCACCGGGAGGCGGATCGATCTACGCCGGGAGCGAGCGCGGAGTTTCCAGGACCACCGACGAGGGGGCGAGCTGGCTGAACCTGACACCCTTCAGCGGTTCTGCATACTCCGTCGCGACAACGCCGGACGGGAACGTCTTTGCCGGCACCGGATTCGGCGTCTACCGGTCCGCCGACAGCGGCGCGACCTGGGTTCCTTCGGGACTCTCGGCCTCAAAGGTTTTCTATCTCACATCCGCGCCCGGAGGCGCACTCTACGCGGGGACCGCCCGGGACGGCGTCTATGAGTCGGCGGACGGCGGAACGACGTGGGCGAGCCGCGGGTTGATCCGCAATGACATCCAGACTCTGGCCGTGAACAGCGTCGGCCATCTCTTTGCGGGCGTCTACGGAGGAGTATTCCGCTCAACCGACGAGGGGGCGACATGGGTGAACGCGAGTTTCGTGAACGGGTACGTCTACACGCTTCTCCCCTCCGGCGCGCAGGCGCTGCTCGCGGGAACGAACGGCGGCATCTACAGATCTTCGGATGAGGGAGCGACCTGGTCCGCCGCCGGAGACAGCGGGCTTGAGCAGCATTTTGTGCTTTCTCTTTTTCAGGATGCGGACAACCGGGTTCTGGCGGGAACCTACCGGGGCACGGTCTACAGGAGCGTCCGGCCGGTGGTCTCTCCCACGGTAAGCTCCGTGCTTCATACAGGGGCTCTTCCCGTAGAGACACGGCTCTCCCAGAATTATCCGAACCCGTTCAATCCGAAAACGGAGATCCGGTATCAGATCGGAGCCGGCTCCCCGGGTTCCGGACTCGCTTCCGGTCCGGCGTTCGTCAACCTGCGTATTTATGATCTCGCCGGCGAGGAGATCTCGGTCCTGGTCAACGAACGAAAGTATCCCGGGACCTATACGGCGTCGTGGGACGCCGGCAACCGGCCGAGCGGAGTCTACTTCTACCAGTTGCGCGTGGTGGATGAGTCCCGGGGGCCCGGGGAAGTCTTCTTCGCGTCGAAAAAGCTGCTGCTGATCCGCTAAACCTTGCTTCTTTACCCCGTTTTCGGTATACTATTCAATAAACGATTTGATTCGATAGACGGTCAGTGAGTGGATTCTAAGCAGCAGCCAGCCTCTCCCGAGCAGTCTCCTCTCGAAGATCTCAATGAGTTGATGGTTCGCCGGCGCGAAGAGCTTGAAGAGCTCCGGCGCCGGGGTATCAACCCTTATCCGTACCTCTTCAAGAGAACGGCCTTCTCCAGAGACATCATCGAGAGTTTCTCCGACGATGCTCCCCATCGTACGGTGTCGGCCGCGGGCCGCATCGTCTCGATCCGGCGTATGGGGAAAGCTTCGTTCTGCCATATTCAGGACTCGAAGGGAAAAATCCAAATCTATCTGAAGCGCGACGAGCTCGGCGAGCCGTACGACGCCTTCCGCCTTCTCGATCTCGGCGATATCATCGGGGTGGACGGGTATCCATTCCGCACGAGGACGGGCGAGATATCGCTGCACGCCGGCCGGTTCGAACTTCTTTCGAAGTCGCTGAGGCCGCTCCCGGTGGTGAAGGAAAAAGTGGATGAACAGGGCGAGCGCACGGTGTTCGACCCGTTTGCCGACAAGGAGCTCCGGTACCGCCAGCGCTATGTCGACCTTCTGGTCAACCCCGGGGTGAGGGAGGTGTTCATTAAGAGGGCCAGGATCCTCTCCTCGATGCGCAAGTTTCTCGACGCCAGGGGTTATCTGGAAGTCGAGACGCCCGTTCTTCAGCCCGTTTACGGCGGGGCGTTCGCACGCCCGTTCGTCACCCACCACAACACGCTCGATATCCAGTTGTACCTCCGGATCGCGGACGAGCTCTACCTGAAACGCCTCGTGGTGGGGGGGTATGACGGAGTCTACGAGTTCGCGAAGGATTTCCGGAATGAAGGGATGGACAAGAACCATAACCCGGAATTCACGATGCTGGAACTCTACGTCGCGTATGAGGACTACCACTGGATGATGGGCCTGGTGGAAGAGCTGATCGGCACCGCCGCCGTCGAGACGAACGGTTCGACCCGGTGGAAGGTGGGGGGGAGGGAGATCGATTTTACTCCGCCCTGGAAGCGGGTGAGCATGTACGACGCGATTGAAGAGCACACCGGCAAACAGATCCGCGGAAAAGACGAAGCGGAACTGCTGAAGCTCGCCCGCGGGCTCGGCCTGGATCTCCCTGCCGGCGCGGGAACGGGAGCGGTCATCGACGGGATCTTCGGCGAATTTGTGGAGCCGAAGCTGATCCAGCCGACCTTCGTCACGGACTACCCCGTCGAGATGTCTCCGCTCGCCAAGCGTCACCGCGCCGAGCCGGGGCTGGTCGAGCGCTTCGAGGTCATCGTCAACGGCCGCGAGCTGTGCAACGCGTTCAGCGAACTGAACGACCCGGTCGACCAGCGGTCGCGCTTCGAAGAGCAGATGAAACTGCGCGCGCGGGGGGACGAAGAAGCCCAGGTGCTCGACGAGGATTTTCTCCGGGCGCTCGAATACGGGATGCCTCCCGCGGCGGGGCTCGGGATCGGCATCGACCGTCTCACCATGCTTTTCACCGATCAGGATTCGATCCGTGACGTCATTTTTTTTCCGCAGATGAAACCCGAACATTGAGAATGCTGCGGATCGCCGTTGTCCTCGTTTTTGTGGTGGTTTCCCTCTCGTCCGCCTTCGGCGGAACGACCGGCATTCTCGAGGGGAGAGTCGTCGACAAGGAAAGCCGGGAAGGCCTTGCGGGCGTTTCCGTCTCCATCGTCGGATCGATGCAGGGCGCAGCCACCGACAGCGACGGCCAGTTCCAGATCACGAACATCCCGGTGGGGACGTACAACGTCCGCTTCTCGACGATCGGATACAAGATCCTCACCTACAAAGAGGTCGCCATCCATTCCGACATCCGGACCCGCCTGACGGTCGAGCTCGTGCCCTCGGCGGTGGAGGTGTCGGAGGTCGAGATCGTCGCGTCGCGCCCGATGATCGAGAAGGATGTCACCAGCACGAATTTCTCCCTGAATACCTCGCAAGTCGACCGACTCCCCGTCCACAGCGTCCAGGATCTCCTCTCGCTCTTCCCGAGCGTCACCGCCGAAGGCAATGTCCGCGGAGGAAAGTCCTCCGAGGTGGTCTACCTCGTCGACGGCCTTCCCCTTCAGGATGTTGTTGCGGGCGGCGCGGGCTCGGCCATCCCGAAAAGCTCCATCACCGAGTTTTCGATCCAGTCGGGCGGATTCGAGGCGGAGTACGGGAATGCCCTCTCGGGTGTCGTGAACATTATCACGCGCCACGGCGGCGACAAACATTCCGCGGTCGTGCGGGTCGAAAAAGACGACTGGTTCGCCGGCGGGTGGGATCAGCAGAACAACCGTTCGACGGAGACGGAGGTAACGCTTTCGGGTCCCATCATCAAAGACCGGCTCCACTATTTTGCGGCGAACACACTGCAGCTGAGCGACACCCGCTGGTGGCAGGACCTGGATAAATTCTTCGCCTCGCCGGTCCAGAAGGACCTGAGCGGCCTCGGAAAGCTCGATTGGAACGTCTCCCCAAGGGTCAGGATTACGGCGCAAACGGTCTACTCGATGAGCTGGTGGCGCGATTACGAATACAGCTGGCGCTTCAATCTCGGCGGCCTGCCCAAGCGGAGCCGGTCGTCGTACCGGACAACGGCGTCGCTTTCCCACGCGATTTCCGACGTCGTCCACTACCGGATCGACCTCAGCCAGTACTATCTCCGGTCGAGGATCGGGGACGGCGACCAGAACAGCATCCCGCTTGCGCCCTATCAATACGATTTCTTCCTTCAGTATATTACGAGCGGAGACCGCGCCTGGTGGTCGGACACGAAGCAGAATATCTACACGGTGAAGGGGGACCTCGACATTCAGATCAATCCCGAGCATATCATGAAGATCGGGGCCGAATTCAATCAGTACAATATCTCCTCGAACGTGTTGAAATACGAGCCGCAGACGACGTATTTCGGCAAGGTCCTTCCGGACGAGCCGCAGCTTAATTTCAGTTCGGCCTACAATTATCTCCCCAGA
Source organism: Bacteroidota bacterium (assembly GCA_036522515.1). Taxonomy (NCBI): domain Bacteria; kingdom Pseudomonadati; phylum Bacteroidota; species Bacteroidota bacterium. The sequence continues at coordinate 129,121 of DATDFQ010000049.1, read as the reverse complement.
TCCGGGAGCGTCTATCTCCAGGACAAACTGGAGGTCGAAAAAGACGGCGCCGTCGTGAATCTGGGCCTCCGCTACGAGTTTCTCGACCCGCGGAGCGAGAGGCCGGTTGTCGAATATGTCACCCCCGACAGCACTTCCGGCCAATACCAGTCGCAGGTCACCCGGTACGTCCCGGCGACCGTCAAAAGGCAGCTGAGCCCGAGACTGGGGCTTTCCTTCCCCATCATGTGGAACATGCTGCTCATCATGAATTACGGCCATTACTTCCAGTTTCCGCTCTTCGACTATCTCTACTCCGGCACCAATCCCCAGCAGCTCCGGAACGGGGTGAGCGTGCTCGTCGGCAATCCCGACCTGAAGCCCGAGCGCACGCACGCGTGGGAAGTCGGAGTGAAATACGGCCTCGACGCCCAGACCCTGCTCAGCGTGACCTACTTCAAGAAGGAGTTCATCGACCAGATCGATTCGAAGACGTTCCTCCCTTCGAAGGCGCGCCTGGCGGGCGATTTCGGGTTTGCCGAATACGTCAATAACGCCTTCGCAAACGCCGAGGGCCTCGAGCTCGTGTTGTCCCGCTACCGCGACGAACGGATCTCCGGATCGCTCTCCTACTCGCTCATGCGAACGGAGGGTGTCAGCGATTACGTCAACCAGGGAATCAATCTGCAGCAATGGGGCTTTCCCGTGCTGAACGAGCCGTATCCGCTCAGTTGGGATCAGCTGCACACGGTGAAGCTCGTTCTTGACGCGCGCCTTCCGTTTGACATCTCCTGCAACGCGGTCTGGGAGTATCACACGGGCCGTCCCTACACCTATTTCCCCACGCTCAACGGATACACGCCGCAGGACACGACACAGCCCTTCATTCCGAATAATGCCAGGCTTCCTTCGAGCACGAACGTAAACCTGAAATTCTCCCGAAAATTGTCGCTCGGGGGGCTGATGTCCCTGACACTGTACGGCGACGTGCGGAACCTCTTCAACGGCGTGAATGCCCGCTGGGCCGACTCGAACGGCCGGATCGGCGGCCAGCTCGGCGATCCGTCGGCCTACTATGAGCCCCGCAGGGTTTCCATCGGAGCGCGGTATGAACTCTAAGGGCCTCAAAGCATCAGGCCGGTTCCTGCTGATCGCCTGCGCGGCGCTCGCGCCGTTGTCCTGCAAGGAATCGCTTCCCACCTATGTCTTTCCGAGCAATATCATGTCGTTCAGGGTCGCGACCATCGAACAGCTCAGCAACCGGCTCGCGAGGCCCGGTCATCAGGCGGTTCACATGGTGCTCGTGGGGCGGAACACGTTCGATGAGGTCTTCGAGGACAGCGTCGATATCAAGGGCTCCGTCCGGATCTGGTGGCAACGGAAGCCGAGGCGCTTCAGAACGATCGCCCTCTCGGAGCAGAACCTCGTCGATCCGTCGCTCGTGGTGGAGGGCAAGATGATGCTCCTTCCGGGGCAGGAATTCGGGCTTGATTTCACCTGGGACATGAGGACCGACGACAGCCTCTACCTCCCCTCCGAAATGGTGTTTACGAATGAGCGGAGGGAGCGGCAGTGCGATTACAGCGTCGTCTGTTCCGACCCGGAGACATTCGTCGTGGAGGCGTCGATCTCCGTCTATAATAAGATCGGTGTGGTCACGGCACCCCCGCGCGAATTCGTCTTCATCGGCACCCTCTGCATCAACTCCACCGGACCCTATTGCGGGGGCGGAGGCGGAGGGGGCGGCTGAGCAATCGCACGTTAGAATTGGACTTCCCTTCCGATCGCTCCGGCGGCGCCCGTTCGAAGGGGGCCGCGCTGTGAATCCCTCCCCCCTGATCAGCATCATCATTCCCACGCTCCAGGAAGAAAAGCTTATCGGCGGCACGCTCGACCAGTTCACCTCCGGGCTCAGGCAGCGGTACAACCTCGAGATCATCGTGAGCGACGGGGGGAGCACCGATCAGACCCTCCCGGTCGCCCGGGCGAAGGCGGACGTGGTGATCGAGAACGGCGAAGGGTGTCCGCAAAATATTTCGATCGGCCGCAATCTCGGCGCGCAGGCCGCCCGCGGAGAAATCCTGATGTTCTTCAACGCCGATGTGCGTCTGGCGGATCCGGAACTCTTTTTCCGGCGCATGGGTTCCATTATTTGTGACGAGAGCGTCTCGGCGGCGACGTGCAATGTCCGCATCGACCCCGATGAAGAGGGCACGACCGACCGGCTCTTCCATGGTTTCTTCAACTGGTATTGCCGGTTCCTCAATGAGATCGGCATGGGCATGGGGAGAGGCGAATGCCACGTGATCCGTGCGGAGATGTTCCGCAGGATCGGCGGGTATAACACGAAGATGGCGGCCGGTGAGGACTATGAGTTGTTTGTCCGGTTGAGGCACACGGGGAGGGTTCATTTCGACCGGACGCTTACCGTGTACGAGTCGCCGAGGCGGTACCGGCAGCTCGGATATCTCTCCGTCATCCTCCTCTGGTTCCTCAATGGCCTGACCGCATTCGCATTTCACCGCTCCCTCGTCAAATCGTGGAAACCGGTGAGGTGACGCAGGTCCCGGAATGCTTGACTTTCGTGCGTTTTTTAAATATACTTTTTAGAGAGATTTTCTCAGAATAGGACTCGTATGAAGAAGCGTTTTTCCCTCGCCACCGTGAGCATCCTGTTTGTCGTTGCCCTCCTGATGGGAGTGCAGCTCAACAATGTCATCTCGGGCGATAACATTTTCGAAGGCCTGAGCAAGATCAAGGACGTGTTGAGCCTCGCCGAAAAGTATTACGTGGACGAAATAGACACCCCCAAGCTCGTCGATGCCGCCATTAACGGCATGTTGAGCAATCTTGACCCGCATTCGGTCTATATTCCCGCCTCGGATGTCCCGAAAATCAACGAAGAGTTTCAGGGAAGTTTTGAGGGGATCGGGGTGGAATTCGACGTTATCAACGACACGCTGATCGTCGTTGCGCCGGTCGCGGGGGGGCCGAGCGAGGCGCTCGGAATACTCGCGGGCGACAAGATCGTGAGGATCGACGACTCCTCGTCGGTCGGAATCAAGAGGGACGACGTCCCCAAGAAACTGCGCGGCCCCAAGGGGACGCATGTGAAAGTGGCGATTTACCGGACCGGAGAGAAGGATCTTCTCGATTTCGACATCACACGGGATAAGATCCCCCTCTATAGCGTGGACGTCTCGTTCATGGTCAAAGACGACATCGGCTATGTGAGCGTGAACCGGTTTGCCGCGACGACGCACGACGAATTCGTTACGGCGCTCCAGAAGCTTCGCAAACAGGGGATGAAAAGACTGATCCTCGATTTGCGCAATAATCCCGGCGGCTACCTCGAGCAGGCGTATAAGCTCTCCGATGAGCTCCTTCCGAAGGGAAAGAAGGTTGTCTACACGAAGGGACGGAGAGGGGAGTTTAACGAAGAGTATACGAGCGCCGGCGGAAGTTTCTCGAACGTCTCGTTGATCGTTCTCGTGAACCACGGGTCGGCTTCGGCGAGCGAGATCGTCTCCGGAGCGATCCAGGATTGGGACCGGGGGTTGATCGTCGGGGAGACGACCTTCGGAAAGGGTCTCGTTCAGCGCCAGATCGATCTGCCCGATAAATCCGCGTTCCGGTTGACCATCGCCCGCTACTATACGCCGTCGGGACGATTGATCCAGAGGCCGTACGGCGCCGACATCGACGATTACCGGAAGGCGCCCTACGAGAAGACCGAAGTCGAGGGCGAGAACGTCGAACACAAGGAAGAAAAGGATTCCACCAAGACGGTCTTCAAGACGGCGGGCGGACGAACGGTGTTCGGCGGCGGGGGAATCACACCCGATTACATTGTCCGGGGCGAAAAGGCGTCGTCGTTGTTCTCGCAGATCGCGAGCAAGGCGGCCTTCCGGAACTTCGCTCTCCGGTATATGGACGAAAACGGAAAGAACGTTCATTCGGAATACGAGAAAAACGTCGGGAAATTCGTGCGCGACTTCAACGTGACCGGCGAGATGATGGCGTCGTTCGAGGCGGATGTGAAGAAGAAAGGGGTCACCGTCGATCCCGCACAATGGGAGAAAGACGCGCAGATCCTGAAGGCGCGCATCAAGGGCGAAATTGCCCGGACAATCTGGGGGAATGAAGGCCTCTGGAAAGTATTTCAGCAGCAGGACGACATTCAGTTCCAGAAAGCCATCACTCTCTTCCCCGAGGCGGAGAAGATTGCAGGAATCCGCTGAGAACGGGGCTTCCAAGCAATCAGGGTGATTGTTGCTGAGCAACTCTCCCGGGTGGCGGTCCGGAGCGTCGTTTCTCTGTCTTCTCGCGCTGGTCGCGATCCCCGCGCGGGCGCGCGCTTCCTCTTCGGTCGATCCCGGGTTCCAGCTCCCCGCTCAGCCCCTCCCCCCGGATGATTCGGTTTTTTTTGTCGGGGAGGAACTCACCTACAACGTCAGCTTCGGCCCGATCGACATCGGACAGGTCCGGATCAAGCTTGTCAACAGGCAGGCAGGAGGCCAGGACCCCTATTACAAAGCGACCGCCCACATCGATTCGTACAAAGGCGTCCCTCTCGTCAACCTCCATGCCGTGTATGAAAATCACATCGGCGAACCGATCCACTCGGCCTGGTTCCACAGCAAGAAGAAGGATGGCGATAGATATGTCACCGACGAATACACATACCAGTACGACAGGCACCGTGTCCTGATCGAGGAGGGGACGGCGGGGAGCTCCCGCATCGACCGGCGCGATACGCTCCGGCTCGACACCCTCTTCCAGGACGGGCTGTCCCTCTTCTTCCTCGCGCGCACCGAGGTGCTGACGAACCGCGAAATGACGATCCCGACGATCGTGAGCGAGAAGAAGGGCACCACCACGATCAGGTTTTCCTCCGATCGGGTCGCGGAGCGGATCGAGGCGGTCGACTACCCCATCGATCTCGTCCATTTCGAAGGGACTGCCGGGTTTGTCGGGCTCATCGGGCTCACGGGCGGCTTCGAAGGCTGGTTCACGAACGACGCGGCGCGGGTCCCGGTGATCGCGAAAATGAAGGTGGTCCTCGGCAATATCCGCATCGAGCTGATGAAATGGAAGCGCGGCGGCTGGGTTCCTCCCCGTGCCCCCGGGGGGCCGGAGAAATGATTCACCCCTACCGCGGAACCGCCCCGGCGATCCACGAATCCGCCTTCCTCTGCGCAAGCGCCGAGATCATCGGCGACGTGGAGATCGGGCAGGATTCCAGCGTCTGGTTCAACGCCGTCATCCGGGGAGACGTCAACTCGATCCGGATCGGAGAGCGAACCAATATCCAGGACGGCTGCCTCCTCCATGTGACGCATGCGAAATTTCCCCTCCGTGTCGGGAAAAATGTCACCGTCGGGCACGGGGCAATTCTCCACGGGTGCACGGTCGGCGACTTCTGCCTGATCGGAATGGGGGCCATAGTCCTTGATAATGCACGAATAAATTCCTATACTCTCCTCGCGGCCGGCTCCGTCGTCCGCCCCGGCACGCTCATTCCGGAAGGGGTGATGGCTGCGGGAGTTCCCGCCCGGGTCGTCCGGAAGTTGTCGCCGGAGGAGCGGTTGATGCTCGAAGAGTCTGCCCAACATTATGTCGACTACGTCAAAACATACCGGGACGCAACATAACCGCACCCCGATGCGGCTTGTCTTCTGGGGGACCCGCGGCTCGATCTCCACTCCCGGGAAACAGACGGTGCGGTACGGGGGGAACACGCCCTGCGTGGAGGTTCGGCTCGCGAACAAGGAGCTGATTATCCTGGATGCCGGAACGGGCATCAGGAACCTCGGGGAGCGGCTCATCGAGAGGGGCGAGTCGATCAAGGCCTATCTGATGATTTCCCACATGCACTGGGACCATATCCAGGGATTTCCCTTCTTCAAGCCCGCCTTCATCTCGGGGAATGAGCTGACGATCATCGGGGGCGAGACCGAAAAAGTTTCCCTGCAGAAAATGATCTCCGATCAGATGAACAAGGTCTATTTCCCCGTTCAGCTGAACGAACTGAAGGCGACGCTCAAGTTCCGGAAAGTCGTGGAGGAGGAATTCGACGTCTTCGACGCCCATGTCCGGACGATATTCGTCAACCATCCGACCTTCGCCATCGGGTACCGGATCGCATCGAAAGGGAAGGTGCTCGTCTACATCAGCGACAACGAGCCGTTCGACCGCCGGGCCGCGCAATCGATCCGCAACGTGGACAAGGTCATTATCGACCGTTTTTTGAAGTCCACGGGCGATCCGAACCAGCGAATATTCGATTTTGTGCGGGATGCCGACGTCCTGATCCACGATGCGACCTACACGCCGGAAGAGTACGTCGATCGCGTCGGGTGGGGACACTCCCACTATCTGTTCACCCTGAAGGTCGCGGCCGAAGGGAACGTGAAGCGGCTGATCCTCTTTCACCACGATCCGGCGCACGGCGACGAGAAGGTGGACGACATCCTCAAGAAGTGCAGGAAGGAAATTCGCAAACGCCAGTACACCTTCGACTGCATCGCGGCGGCGGAGGGAATGGAGCTGGATCTCTGAGCGTCACCGCCCCTACTTGACATTGATAGCGACCCTCTATTATATTTGCACAACCGAACGCGCGCTTTTCATCGGCCAGGAGGAGGACACGTCCATGACAAGAGGCAGGGTCAAGTGGTTCGACGGGAAAAAGGGGTATGGCTTCATCGTGCCGGAGGAAGGGGGAGGGGATATTTTCGTGCACTACAGCTCGATCCAGACCGAAAATGAGTTCAAGTCGCTGAAGGAGGGGATGGTGGTTCAGTTCGATGTGCAGGAGGGGAAGAACGGGTTGCAGGCCCACAACGTCGTGGTGGTCTCATAAGAAGACCACGACGGAGGGTTGGAGCATCCCCGAGTGTGCACGTCTGTGCGAGTGAACAGTCGGGGTTTTTATTCTCATGCTGACGATAAGGATCAGGAAGCGGAATGGCGTTCGCATTTAAAGTACAGGACTTTAAGAAACTGAGCCGTGCGCTCGGGGTCCCGGCAAAGCATAAGGGGAACAATATCCGGTACGAGCTCGAGAACAAGGGCACGGGCCGGAAACTTGCGGTGGAGATCTACCCGGACCTTCCGATCGGCAAGCGCCGGGGAAACTTGGTTTCCGTCTACACCCCGAGCGCCCACCTGCAGCTTCATTTTTGCTCCGGGTTTGTCGTGAGCACGATGCTGAACGAGGTGACCTTTGTCGGGGAGTATCAGGGAAAGCTCTCCGGCCTGATCGTCGAGAAAGAGGGGGGGTGTTCCCTCTATGCGAACGTGGACCGGGAACTCCTCTCCGGTGACTTCACGCAGCTGGGCCCCGAAATCATGCTTTCCGGCATCGCTCTCTCGCTGACCGAGGGAATTCTGCCCGCCCCGAAGGCCCGCAAGCGAAAAAAGCCCTCATGATCAGCGTGAGCGTGTTTCATGCCGCCTCGCGGCGGCCCTTGCGGCGGGATGAAACTATCCGGATCGCGAGGCGTGTTCTGACTGGTGAACGGAGGAAACGGGCGGAACTGAGGATTATCTATATAGACGACCGTTCGATGATCCGGTTGAATTCGACGTATCTCCGCCGCCGGCATGCCACGGACGTTCTCAGCTTCCCCCTGGGGGACGGCCCCGGGAAGTACGTCGAGGGTGAGGTGTACGTCAATCTCGATCAGGCCCGGAGGCAGGCCCGCCGGTACCGCGTGACCCTGAAGAACGAAGCGGCCCGGCTGGTGATTCACGGTGTGTTGCATTTGCTGGACTATGATGACAAGCTCGCCCGCGAAAAGCGCGAGATGAGCCGGCTCGAGGACGCATATCTTCTGAGGTTGAGCAGATGAATCTGGAAGGGACGAACGGTGGATAAGTCGCTGATAATTGTGGAATCGCCCGCGAAGGCGAAAACGATCAACAAATACCTGGGGAAGGAGTACGTCGTAAAGGCCTCCGTCGGCCATATCAAGAATCTTCCCAAAAGCACGCTCGGCGTCGATGTGGAAGACGGATTTGCGACGACGTTTGAGACGATTGCGGGGAAGGAAGGCGTCATCGAAGACCTCCGGGAGTCGGCCTCCCGCGCCGGAACGGTGTTCATCGCGACAGATCCCGACCGGGAGGGAGAAGCGATCGCGGCGGATATCGCCGAGGAAGTCACGGCGAAGAATCCCAATATCTTCCGCGTGCTCTTCCATGAAATCACCGAAAAAGGGATCGCCGAGGCGATGCGGCAACCCAAAAGGATTGACGAGCATCTGGTTGCCAGCCAGAGGGCGCGCCGCGTCATGGACCGGATCGTCGGATACAAGGTCAGCCCCTTTGTCTGGAAGACCCTTTTTTACGGACTCTCCGCGGGGCGGGTGCAATCGGTTGCGCTCCGGCTGATCTGCGAGCGTGAAGAGCAGGTCAGGTCGTTCCGTCCGACGGAATACTGGTCGGTGATCGGGGAGTTCCTGTCCCGCGGGGGCGCCCCGTTTTTCGCGAAGCTCGTCCGGATGGGGGGAAAGGACCTGTTCGTTCCTTCGAAGGAGAATCTCGCCGACATCCAGCACCGGGGGACGGCCGCGAAGCATACGTATATCCGTTCCGAGCCCGAAGTGCAGGCCACGATCGAGGAGATCAAGAAGCACGCGTACGCCATTTCGAGCGTCCAAAAGCGGGAGACCAGGCGGAATCCCTTGCCGCCGTTCATCACCAGTACGCTCCAGCAGGAGGCCTCGCGGAAGCTCCGGCTCTCCGCATCCCGCGCCATGAAGCTGGCGCAGAAACTCTACGAAGGGATCGAACTCGGCGCGGAAGGCTCCGTCGGCCTGATCACCTACATGAGGACCGATTCGACGCGGCTGAGCGATGATGCCGTCGCCGCGGTCCGGGAGCACATACTGAATAACTACGGGAAAGAGTATGTGCCGAAAACCCCCCAGGTCTATAAGAAGAAGAAAACCTCACAGGACGCCCACGAGGCGATCCGCCCGACCTCGATGAAATACTCCCCCAAGGCGGTCAGGAAGTATCTCGACAAGGAGCTCTACAACCTCTACGAGTTGATCTGGAACCGGTTCGTAGCCTGCCAGATGGAGGCGGCCGTGATGGAGACCACCACGGTGCTCGTGGAAGGGGGCCCTTTCGTGTTCAAGGCGACTTCTTCCGTCTATACGTTCAGAGGATTCCTCCAGGTGTACGAGGACGCGGCCGATCGCGAGGGCGACCGCGAAGAGGAAGATCCCGAAGTGGCCGACGAGAAGCTGCCGCCCGATCTCGCAGCCGGCCAGGCGGCGCAGCTCCGGAACCTGATCCCGCACCGGCACGAAACCTCGCCCCCTCCCCGGTACACGGAGAGCAGCCTCGTGAAAATACTGGAAGCGCTCGGGATCGGACGGCCGAGCACCTACGCGATGATCGTCGGAACGATCATGAACAGAAACTATGTGGAACAACGCGAGCGCAAACTCTACGCGCTCGACCTGGGCATGGAGGTCAACCGGCTTCTCACCACCCACTTTCCGCAGGTCTTCAATGTAAAGTTCACGGCGAAGATGGAGGAGGAGCTCGATACGATCGCGTCGGCAAAGAGCGACTACAAGACCGTCCTCGATGATTTTTACGGGCCGTTCAGCGAATCCCTGGAGCGGGTCTCCCAGAAAACCACCGCGATCAAGAAGTCGATGCAGGTGGTCACCGAGGAAGCCTGCGAGCTCTGCGGAAAGCCGATGATCATCAAATGGGGCCGCAACGGGAAGTTCATGGCATGCAGCGGCTATCCCACCTGCAAGAACACCAAGCCGCTGCCCGAGGACCAGGAAAAACACCAGCACCTCGTCGGGCTCAAGTGCGAGCTGTGCGGCGGCGAGTTGCTCGTCAGGTCGAGCAAGTTCGGCACGTTCCTCGGCTGCTCCAATTATCCGAAATGCAAGAACACCAAGCCGATTTCCACCGGCGTCAAATGTCCGAAGTGCACCGTGGGGGATGTCATCGAGCGGAAGACGAAGCGGAAGCGGTCGTTCTTCGGCTGCTCCCGCTATCCCGAGTGTGATTTTGCGTCATGGGACAAGCCTCTGAACAGGGTGTGCGACACGTGCGGATCTCCCTACATGGTCCTCAAGTTCTCGCAGAAACGGGGCGAGTATCTGAAGTGTCCCTCCTGCAAGGCGGAGATTGCCAGGGAGGAGGAGGCCGCCGCTCTGGCGGGCTGAAGAGGGCCGATGGAACGCGCGATCCGCGAATATCTCGATCATTGTTCGGATGTGAAACGGTACTCGCCTCATACGATTGCCGCCTACGGGAACGACCTCTCCCAGTTTCATGAATTTCTCCTCCGGCACGGATCGGGCGCGCCCGTCGACCTGAACGGGATCGATCGCCTGACCATCCGGCTTTTCCTCGGAGATCTCCTGGAGCGGGGGGCCAGCAAGACGAGCGCCGCGCGGAAGCTCTCATCCGTACGGTCTTTTCTCGACGCGCAGGTCCGGCGCGGCGCGCTGGCGAACAACCCCGCGGCGGCCGTTTCATCCCCCCGCCTGCCGAGGCGCCTCCCGCTTTTTCTCGACGAGCCGGCTGTGGAAACGATGATGACCCTTCCCGACACTTCCACCGTCAACGGCCTCCGCGATCGCGCGCTCCTGGAGCTCTTGTACGGGACGGGAATCCGCGTGAACGAGCTTGTGCAGATGGATACCGCGAGCCTCGATTTGAGCGACGGGACCATCAAAGTCCTCGGCAAGGGGAGCAAGCACCGGATCGTACCGCTCGGACGAAGAGCGAAAGAGGCGATCCGCAGCTACCGGCTCCGGAGAGACGAAGAATCCGGCGCGAAAGGCTCCCGGCGCGACCCCGGCGCCCTCTTCCTCTCGGACCGCGGCCGGCGCATTTCTGCGAGAGGGGTCTACCGGGTCGTCCACCGCTACATCGGGCTCGTTTCGGACATCGCCAAGAAGAGCCCGCACATTCTGCGCCATACGTTCGCCACACACCTGGTGAACCGAGGCGCGGATCTCCGGGCCGTGAAGGAGCTGCTCGGGCATGAAAGTCTTTCGACAACGCAATTGTACACCCATGTAACAGTTGACCGGCTCAAGCGTATTTATAAACAGGCTCATCCGAAAGCATGATGAGATCCGGCGAACCTCAATGCATAGGGGGACAACACCATGGAAATCCATTTTACGGCACGGCGTTTCAAGCCCCACGCGGCGATCAGGAAACATGCGGTCGACGCGATCCGGAAGCTCGATAAGTTCTATGACGGCATCGTTCGGAGCGACGTCATCCTCAGTTTCGAGCGCACCCTCAAGAGCGTCAAGTCCGCGGAGATCAATCTGCATGTCGACGGGACCGTCCTCACGGCGAAGGACAAGTCGGAGGATTTCTACAAATCGATCGACCTTGCCGTGGGCAAGCTCGAGCGGCGGCTTGCGAAGTACAAGATGAAGCTCCGGATGAAGAATAAAAAGGCGCTCCGCCGCGTCAAGGAAGACAGCACGCAGCCTGTGAACGGGGAGGAGGAATGAGTCTCGAAAGCGCGAAGGAGACGAGGAAAAAGAGCAGCATCACGATCGGTTTCCTCGTGGAATCGAACAAGGAGCGGCTGCGCCTGACGTCCCTGACGGGCGACCTGGGCTTCGACAAGGAGATTACCGACAAGAACGTGCACCGCCCCGGCCTGGCGCTCGCGGGGTTCGTGGAGTTGTTCCGCTACGACCGGGTCCAGGTGTTCGGCAACACCGAAGTCAGCTACCTCGAAAAGCTCGAACCCGACCAGCGCGCGCGGGCGCTGGAAACGATTTTCTGCTTCGACGTCCCCTGCGTGGTGGTCACGAGCGACAACAAGGTGGACGACATCCTTCTCAAGGCCGCGCTCAAGCACAAGGTGCCGGTCCTCCGGACTCCGTTCGAGACCACGAAATTCATCTATTTTCTCTCGGATTTTCTCGACGACCAATTCGCGCCCCAGACCGTGGTCCACGGGTCGTTCGTCGACGTGTACGGGGTCGGGGTCCTGCTGGTCGGCCGCTCCGGGATCGGGAAGAGCGAAAGCGCCCTCGACCTCGTCGAGCGGGGGCACCGCCTCGTCGCCGACGACGTCGTGATGATCACCCGGAAGGGGGAGGGGATTCTGATGGGGTCGGGAACCGACCTCGTCAAGCATTTCATGGAAATCCGGGGCCTCGGCCTTATCGACGTCAGGAGCATGTTCGGCATCCGGGCGATCCGGTTCCAGAAGCGGGTGGAACTGGTCATCGAATTGATGGAATGGCGTCCCGATCAGGATTACACGCGGACCGGGCTCGACGACCAGGGAATCGCGATTCTCGAGGTGCAGCTGCCGAGGGTCGAGCTTCCGATTTTCCCCGGCAAGAACGTGACGGTGATCTGCGAAGTGATCGCCCTCAACCACCTCCTGAAACATTACGGCTACGATGCGGCCAAGGAATTCTCGAAGCGGCTGGAGGCGGTGATCACCGAGAAGACCAAACATATGGGCGAACGGGCGATCGATTACTTCGAACACGACTTCGAATAGCCCCGGTCGCCGTCAAGATAACCCTTGACAAACTGGTAAATATTCTTTATTTTCGGAAGTTCTTAAAAAACGCCTTCTTTTCTCCAATTTAAGCACTAACGTGGCACTGAGGTTCATCAAAAAACTGATCTCGATCGGTATTCGTCCGGGAGAACGGCACCGGCGGGAATATTTTTGCCTCGAAGACGGATCCCGCCTTCGCCGCGTCAAGCGCGTTCCGCTCAAGTTTGCCGCCGCCGTGGCGCTTTCCACGTTGCTCTGTCTCGTCCTCGTGCTGCTGGCGAATCATCTGTTCGAGGATCCTCTCGGTCTCGGATATATCCGTGCGACCCGGCTCCAGCGCGAGAACGAGGCGCTCCAGGAACGGATGGCCGGAATCAACGGCAAATTGAAGGAACTGGAAGGCGCGTTCGCTCTGTTGAACGAGCAGGGCAACCGCCTCCGGCTGCTGGTGGACCTCCCCCGGCTCGATGACGCGGCTGCGACCGCCGGAACTGGCGGCGCCGCAGCCGATCCCGAGTCCGCTCCGGGCGATGCGGGAAGCGTGATGCGTTCCGCTTCCGCGACGCTCCGGGAACTTGAAGGCCGGCTCAAAGTTCAGGAGCAGAGCTATCGGCAGATCGTAAAGAAATCCGAGTACAACAAGGGGTACTTCTCCGCGCTCCCCGCGCTGAAACCGATGGAGGGGTTCTACTCGGTGGGGGAATTCGGTTTGCGGATGCACCCGGTGCTTGGAATATTCAAGACGCACGAAGGACTTGATATCGTCAACGATGTCGGCACTCCGGTCGTGGCTGCCGGCGACGGCGTCGTCGAAATGGCCGGACAGAGCGGCGGAGGGTACGGCATCACGGTCGTGCTCCGGCACGGTTACGGATACCAGACATTGTACGCCCATCTTTCCAAAGTCCTTGTCCATGCGGGTCAGCACGTGGTGCGCGGCCAGTTGATTGCAAAGAGCGGCAAGACAGGGCTTGTAAGCGGTCCCCACCTCCACTATGAAGTGCGGTACAACGGTGTGAGCAAGAATCCCGCCGACTATTTCCTGGATGATGTCAATCCCCTCGATTACCGTGCCCGTGTTGCGGCACGCTGAGCGGCATGCGGTACAATCATTGAACCATTGAACGTTGGCTGTTGTTAGTTGTATTGAAGCAATCGGACGATCGAGGAGTGCACGATGATTTGGACTATGGAACTCGCTTCGTATCTCGATGAAGCTCCCTGGCCCGCCACAAAGGAAGAGCTCATAGACTATGCGATGCGTACCGGGGCGCCTTCCGAACTGATCGAAAACCTGCAGGAATTGGAAGACGCGGATGAGCCCTACGAAAACATGGAAGAGATCTGGCCGGATTATCCGACCGAAGGAGATTTCTTCTTCGAAGATGAAAACGAATACTGACCATCCGGACCTGCGATACTGAGAACCGGATACACCCTCTCCTGATCTTCGCGCTGCTTGCGGTAGCCCTTCTACCTTCACGCGCGCTCTCTCAACTTGCCCCGGCGGACCAGCCGGCTGCCGAAATCGGGCAGGTCAATTTCACCGGCAACGCCACCTTCCCCGCCGGGACCTTCAAGGATCTCGTCCAGACCAGGCCGACGCCGGGCGGTTTCTCGAAATTCCTCTACCGGACGCTCGGAGAAAAATTCGGCTCGAAGCCCGAATATTATGACGCGGAGCGGCTTGAAGCCGACCAGGCGCGGATCGCCGATTTCTACCTGGGAAAGGGCTTTTACGACGCGGCGGTCTCCGCCCAGGCCCGCTTCGATTCCGCCGAGGCGCGGATGAATGTTACATTTACGATCGAGGAGAAAAAACGCTCGCTCGTCGAAAGCGTCAGGATGCTGGGCCTCTCCGGCGTCTCAACGGAGGTCGCGGAGAAGATCTTCAAGGAGCCGCTGATCCAGAAAGGAATGCCCTACGAGCGCGCGACCGGCTCCGCGGAGATACGCCGGGTGCTGGATATTCTTGCGAACAACGGGTATCCCGCGGCGAGGTTCGATTACGACAGCTCGGGCGCCTTCCGCGTCCTTTCGACCGGCAATTTTCAGCTCAAGTTCACGTTCGTGACCGGGAGGCGGTATGCGTTCGGGGAGGTCACGGTCCGGGTCGAACCCCCCCGCGACGATCTCACGGACAACCTGGCCCTCCGGCAGCTCGATTTTCAACCGGGAGACCTCTACAGCCGGGAGAAGCAGCTTTCGAGCGAACGCAACCTCAACAGACTCGGTTTGTATGAAACGGCCAGCGTCGATCACGCCCCGCTCTCCGACAGCGCGGGCTCTTCGCGCATTCCGATGGAGGTGCTTGTGCGCCCCAGGTCCCGGAACGAACTCTCGCCGGAGATCCTGGTCTCCGATGAGAACAACGAGTTCAACCTCGGTGTGGGCCTCGCGTTCACGAACCGAAACTTCCTCGGCGACGGCCGGATGTTCACGGCCCGATCCCGCGTCCGGACCCAGTCGATCAGCCAGCTGTTCGCGGGCGGGAATTTCCGGGATACGGTGATGGTCGGCGCCGCGGAGCTCCAGTTCCAGATTCTGCAGCCCTATCTGTTCACCCGGACCCTGAGCGGCTCCTGGACGATGGCGCTCACGGCGGAAAAACAGAAATTCTATATCCTCTCAATCCTTAAGAACAAGATCGGCCTGACGAAACAATTCGCGACATACACCTACGGGTCGGCCGAATGGACCCTGGAGCGTGTGAGGCCGGAGATCGTGCCCGGGACCCCTCAGCCGGAGAAGATCATCGCCGCGCTGGGAGAGGCGGACCAGTCGCAATTCAATTCGATCCTCACCCTCGCGCTTCAGCGGGATAAAACCAACGATATTTTCTCCCCCACGGCCGGTTTTTTCACCGGCATGACACTGGAAGAATCGGGGATTCTTCCCAAGCTTCTCCCCGGGATCGTTTCCGGCCTCCCGTTCACTCAATATTATAAGGCCACGCTCCTGGGGCGCTGGTACCGGGACCTTACGAGCACGGGTTTCAACGTGCTGGCGCTGAAACTCAGAACGGGGTACCAGGATAAATACGGCGAGAGCCGCTCCCTGCCGGTCAGCATCCCGCTGAACAGGAGATTCTTTGCGGGAGGAAGCGGGAGCATCAGGGGATGGAGAGCCCGCGAGCTCGGAGCGATGCCCGAGGCGCTTCTTCCGTTCGGAGGCAATTTCATCTTCGAGGGGAGCGCCGAACTGAGGGTGAACCATTTCCGGGGATTCGGAAAGCTGCTCTACCTGCGGCTCGACAACATCTGGGGGGTTTACTTTGTAGACGTCGGCAACCTCTGGAGCGACATCTCGGATTTCAGGATGCGCGACGTCGCCGTCGCGGCGGGTATCGGTTTCAGGTATGAAACATATTTCGGGCCGTTCAGGATCGACTACGGCCTGCGGATGTATGATCCGAAGGAACAGGCCGGAAGTCAGACGATTTTTAAACGGCGGTTCCTTGCGGAGACTCTGTCGAACGGCGTTTTTCACTTCGGGATCGGCCATGCCTTCTAAATCGAACGGCCTCCGGTGAGCTGGGACTCGATCATCGGACAGGAACGGGCGAAAACGATCCTCGCCGGCATGCTCGGTTCGGGGCGGGTTGCCCATGCCTACCTCTTTTCGGGCCCGGACGGGGCGGGCCAGGATCCGGTGGCGATCGAGTTCGCGCGGGCTCTCCTCTGCGAACGGGGCGGGAACGAAGCATGCGGCGAGTGCCGGAGCTGCGCGAAGACCCGGGAGCTCCGGCATCCCAACCTGGCGCTCGTCTTCGCGCTCCCGGCCGGCCGGAACGAGAAGGAGGGGGACGGTCCTCTCTCGAAATTATCCGACGCCGAGATCGGGATGGTGCGAGAGCAGCAGCGGTTGAAGGCGGAAAACCCGTATCATACCATCTCCGTCCCCAGGTCGAACGCGATCAAGATTAACAGCGTGCGCGAAATCCGGAAAGGAGCCTCCCTTGCCGGCTTTGAACCGGGCCGGAAGGTCTTCATCATCCTGGAGGCGGAGGACTTGAGCGAAAACTCCGCCAACGCCCTTTTGAAAACGCTGGAAGAGCCTCCCGGTGAAACGGTCCTGTTGCTCACGACATCCGCGCAGGACCTCCTGCTCCCGACGCTCGTCTCCCGGTGCCAGCAGATCCGGCTTGCGCCGCTGACGGTCGGGCAGATCGCGGAAGCCCTGGAACGGCGCGCCGGGATCCCGCGCGAAGACGCGCTGGTGATCGCACGGTTGTCGAACGGGAGCTACGGCCGGGCGCTGGATCGCATCCATTCGGACCTCCCCGAACGGCGGAAGGAGGCTATCGACTACCTGCGCGCCGCGTTGCTTCCGTCCCGCGAAGAGATCGGCCGGTCGATCGACGGGATCACCCACCGGTATCAGAAGCAGGAAATGGAGGAGTTTCTGGTCCTCCTCGAGGATTGGCTCCGCGACGCGATGGTCCTGAAGGAAGGATCGGCCCCGGAAGGTCCCCCGGAGGAACGGGAGTCGCTCCGGAAATTCGTCGGACGCTACAAGGCAATGGACGTCGCATCGGCGCTGGCGGCGGTCGATCGGGCGGTTTCGCTTGTCGGCAAAAATGTGTATATTCCGCTCGTCCTGCTCAATCTTGCCCTCGAACTGCGGGAGAGCATCGTTCCCCCCGGACCTCCGGAGCTCCGCACCCCCTTCGGGGAGCGACAAGTGCGGAGCGGATAGGCGACCCATGGCCGACAAATTCAAACGCATACTCATTACCGCGGCGCTGCCGTACGCGAACGGAAAGCTCCACCTCGGGCATCTGGCCGGGGCGGGTCTTCCGGCGGATATCTACGCCCGGTATCAGCGCTCGATGAAGCGCGATGTCGCCTTTGTCTGCGGCTCCGACGAGCACGGGGTCCCGATCACCATCACCGCGGAGCAGGAGCACACGACTCCCCAGGCGATCGTCGACCGCTACCATGAGCTCAACAAGGCCACCTTCGCCCGGCTCGGAGTGAGCTTCGATAATTATTCGCGGACCACGCTGCCGCTGCACCACGAGACCGTGAAGGAATTCTTCCTCGCGATTTATTCCGCCGGAGTGCTGAGGGAAAAAAAAGAGAAGCAGTTCTTCGACGAGAAGGCGAACATGTTTCTGCCCGACCGGTACGTCGAGGGGACCTGCCCGGTCTGCCAGAACCCCGAGGCGCGCGGCGACCAGTGCGAGCGCTGCGGAACGTACCTGAATCCGGCGGATCTGTTGAATCCCAGGAGCAAGATCACCGGGGGCACGCCCACGCTGCGGGAAACGACCCACCTCTATTTTCCCCTCGGCGAGTACCAGGCGAAACTCCAAGCCTACATCGAGCGGGCCGACAGGGAGGACGGCTGGAAGGAGAACGTGCTGCAGTATTGCCGGGGCTGGTTCGGGGAGGGACTGCAGGACAGGGCGGTCACCCGGGACCTGGGCTGGGGCGTGCGCGTCCCCCTGAAAGGATTTGAACAAAAAGTTCTCTACGTCTGGTTCGAGGCGGTGCTCGGATATATTTCCTCCACGAAGGAATGGTCGGAACGGACCGGGCAGCCGGATCGCTGGAAACAGTACTGGCTCGACGCAGGGACCAAGTATGTGGCGTTCCTCGGAAAGGATAATGTCGTCTTCCACTGCATCGTCTTTCCGGCGATGCTGATGGCACGGAACGAGCGTGGGGGGGAACAGTACGTCCTGCCGGCCAACGTCCCGGCGAACGAATTTCTGAATTTTGAGGGCCAGAAGTTCTCGAAGAGCCGCGGCTGGGGAATCGACGTCGACGACTTTGTCGCCGCCTTTCCCCCCGACACGCTGCGCTACGCCCTGACCCTGAACCTTCCCGAGTACCGGGATGCCGATTTCACCTGGAAGGATTTCCAGGCGCGCACCAACAACGAGCTCGCGGATACGCTCGGCAATTTTGTCAACCGGACGCTCACCTTCGCCCACAGAAATTTCGGCGGAAAGGTTCCCGCCGCGGGGAACCCCGGGATGTTCACCAGGGGCCCCGGGTCGACCGACGAGACGCTTGCGAAAGAAATACGCTCCGCGGCCGAAACGGGCGGGGCGTTCTTTGAACAGTACCGGTTCAAGGACGGGGCGCTGGCGGTGATGAATCTCGTCCGGTTCTGCAACAAATATTTCAACGATCTCCAGCCCTGGAAGTCGCTCAAGGAAGATCCCGACCGCTGTGCCCTGACGATCAACCTCTGCCTCCAGGCGGTCCGGTCGATCGCAATTCTCATCGAGCCGGTCCTTCCCTTCACCTCCGCCGGCATCTGGAACATGCTGCTCCTCCCGGGATCGCCCTCCGGTGCGGGGTGGAACGACGTGGGGGTAAACTCCCTGCCCGCGGGTCATCCGCTCGGCCGGCCGGCAATTCTCTTCTCAAAAATTGAGGACGAGGTCATCGCCCGGTTCATCGGACAGCTCCCGGCCGCGGGAGCCGGCGCAGTCCCCAGGGCGGATCACGGTTCCCAGATCGACATCGATACATTCAGGAAACTTGATCTGCGCGTGGCAAGGGTGGTCAGGGCGGAGAAGGTCCCGAAATCGGACAAACTGTTGAAGCTTCTCGTTTCTCTTGGCGACGAGGAACGCCAGCTCGTGGCAGGTATAGCGGAACACTATGCCCCGGAGGAACTCGTAGGGAAAAGCATCGTTGTGGTGGCGAATCTGGCCCCTGCCACTATCAGGGGTGTCGAATCGAGGGGAATGCTCCTGGCCGCATCGGACACCGACGGAAAGCTTGCCATTCTTACCCCCGAGAAAGAGATCGATCCGGGAAGCAAGGTAAAGTAGCCCCTCCCGATTTGCCCGATTTCCCTCCCCGGAGTCGCTCCCCGGATGTCCTGTGTCACAATTTGACCGATTTTCGCGGAAAATCGGCCCAAGCCCCTTGACAAGCCGGCTTTAATTCCTTACCATTGAAATGCTTTAGTCAGTGGCTGGTTCCCGGCGAAAGACAATTTCTGATCAAATCACCCGTTCTCCTCACTTCATCTTAGGAGGGTTTCCATGACAATTCGTTCGCATCGCTCGACGATGCTTCCGTTTGTTCTTCTCATCGTGTTTGCTCTGCTCGGGACAATGTTCCTGGGAGGGTGCGCCGAAAAGCAGGATAGCTCAAGCGGACCCATCACCACACAGACTGCCGAAACCCTGAGCAAGGAAAATCCCCAGGTGAAGTCTGTCATGCTTGTTCAGGACCGTCATACGGCGGCCTTGATGGCCGATAAGAATGTCATCGGGACCGCAACAGGCCTGACGGAAGACGGAAGGATCGCAGTGCTTGTCCTTTTGGAAAACCCGGTCGATTCGAAGAATGCCCGCGGAACCTATGCGCTCCCCCGAAACCTGGAGGGAGTACCCGTGGTGAGCGAAGTTGTCGGTAAGATCAGACCTCTTGCCGGCGTCGCCGACCACCAGGTGAAACAAACGCCGCCGGTGCAACTGGGCACCTCCGGCGGATGGAGGTATGACCTCGCGAACGGATATTGCTGCAGCGGCACGCTCGGGTCTTTGGTCCATGTCGGCACCACTCAGTATGTCCTGAGTAACTATCACGTGTTCTGGGGCGATATCGTCGCCGGCGGCAACAACAGGGTGGCCACCGCAGGAGACCCGGTCATTCAGCCGGGCATGGTCGACATTTCCTGCAACGCCGCGAACGCGCAGAATGTCGCAACGCTTTCGGGTTCGGGGAGCCTGCCGGGCGCAAATGTCGATGTCGGATATGCCGCGGTCATCCCGGGAATGGTTCGCACCGACGGAGCGATCCTGGAAGTCGGAACAATTTCCGCGACGACGGTCGGCGCATCCATCGGGCAGGCCGTGAAGAAGAGCGGACGCTCGAGCGGGTTGACCCGGAGCAGCGTCAGCGGGCTGAACGCCACCATCAGTGTGGCATACGATAACGAGTGCGCGGGCGGAGCGGCTTTCACGAAGACGTTCACCGGGCAGATCGTCATAAAAAATAAAAACCGCGGCCAGAGTTTCCTGATCTCCGGAGATTCCGGCTCGCTCATGGTCCAGGACGTGTCGACGAATCCGAAAGCGGTCGGCCTTCTCTACGCCGGCAGCTCGACGACGGCGATCGCCAACCCGATCGGCGATGTCCTGAGCTGGATCGGTTCGAACGCCGGCGGAACCGCCGGGATGGTGGGGCAGTAACAAGTAGCGGTTCCGTTACCACGCCGGAGCCGGTCTGAAATCGCCCGTCCCGCCTCGCGCGGGACGGGTTTTTTATTCCGCGCAACCCGAAGGTCGCGTCCCATTCGACGGAATTTCAACATGCACTATCATGAACGCCTGTCAACGGTTCTCTGCGCCATCCTCACACTCGCATTCATCCTTCACCTTGCGCCCGGGTGCAAGACCTCCGGCAATGACGGTCGGCCCGGAAGCGTGACTCCCCGGCGCGATATCAACCTCGTGAAAGAGGCTCATTCCGCGGAGCTGATGGCGTTACCGGGAGTAGTCGGGGTGTATGTCGGCGCCCTCGACGACGGAAAACCGTGTATCGGAGTCATGGTCGTCAGGAAGACACGCGAGCTCGAAGAGAAGATCCCTCCGGTGCTGGAGGGGTACCCGGTCCGGATCGAGGAGACGGGTAAGATCAAGCCGATGCGGTGAGGCGCCCGGCGCCTTTAGGGGAGATACCCCGGGGGTTGGGCGCGGGCGGAATCGTCGATCGTTTCGAACATTCTTCCGATCCGGTTCTGTTCCGCGGTCTGGACCAGCAGGGGATCGGGCTGCATCACGAAACGATTGTCCCAGGCGTGGGTCTCCTGGTAGCCGGGACCGAAACGCCACTCCGGGTCGAGCCCCTCGTTCCGGCCGACTTCCCTGACGAGTTCATCATGCGCTCTCTCTGAGGCGATCACCACGATGCTGCCGAAACGGTTCGGGGGTTCGGCGATCGGAAGGACGGTGACGTTCGGGAAGGCCTCGCCGAGCGTCGAAGCGACGGCCCGGACAACCTCATCTCGCCATCCGGCGCACTCGAGCGCGATTCCGAACATTCCTCCTTTTTTCAAGTGCGTGCGAACGGTCTTGAAAAAGCCGGCCGTCAGCAAATCTCCCTCGGGAACCGGCGTACCGACAAGATCTTCAAGGATAAGATCGTACGCGCCTGCCTGGGATGCAAGGAACTGCCCCGCGCTCCCGACTCGAATCTTCACCTCGTCCTCCCGGAGCCCGAACGTGCTTCGCGCGATTCGGGCGACGGCGGAGTCGGGTTCAACCGACTCCACCTTCCAGCCCTCCTTCAGGTAATTTCTCGCGATCGAGCCGCCTCCCGCGCCGATCAGGAGGAGAGATCCGGGCGCTGAATAAAACCTCATCGGAAGATTCATCACGGAGACATATCTCAGCCGTGATTCCAACGACGCCGTATCGACATACGCCCTGACCCGGCCGCCGATCATCAGTTTTCTCCCGCCGGATTCCTCGAGCACCTGAATGCCGTGTGGATTCCCTCGCGGGGTTCGACACGCCGGCTGGGACAGCGAAAGGAGAAGAATTGTCGTTCGAAGTATGTGCGTCATCTTCATGGAGGAATATAAGACTTCAGAAGTAGAATTGCATCCCGGACCCGACGGTCGAACCGGCTGAGATTCGTTTCCTTAACGTCCCGCGACCTGAAGGTCGCGGCTACCGATGCCTCGGGCTTGGTAGCCGCAGCCTTTAGGCTGCGGGCTTTCAGTTCTGCGTTCGAATTCAGTCGCAGCCCGGTTGTTCCTTGCATTTCGGCCTCTCGTTGATTATCTTAATCGGTGAATTTGTATGCCCGCTTCACGCAGATGGACCGGCCAGGATTTCCCGCATCGATACTTGTCGCATTCTTCTTCGTTCTTCTCCTCTCCCCGGCGTGTGAGCAGGGATTGTCTCCCGAGAGTCTGCAGCATCCCACATCCAGGTACGGCATCAAGGGGACCGTTCACTTCAGGAACTGGCCGCCCCAGGACAGCATCGTCGATCTGAGAGTGGTCTCCTTCAAGCACCTCCCATCGCAAAACATCCTGGATGAGGTTTTGCAGGGGAGAGCCGGATTTACGCCGAGACTCCAACCCTACGGGGCCGACTCGATCGCCTACACGCTGATCCTCTCTCCGATTCCGGCCGGTGCGTTCGCCTATACGGCCGTGGCGCAACAGTTCGGCCAGAATGTCAACACGGACTGGCGGGCCGTCGGCCTCTACCGGACCGGCGGTGACACTTCCGGGCCGGGATCCATCACCGTGCCGGAAGACAGCATCGTTTCCGGAATCGACATCGATGTGGACTTTCAACATCCTCCCCCGCCGCCCCGCCGATGAGGAAACTCCTGCCGGCCGGCATACTACTCCTCGTCAGTCTCTCGGGGCTTCACGGGCAAATTGAACGGGGAGCGACGATCACCGGAACAGTCGTCAGCCGGGAGAATGGCGAAGCGCTCGCCGGAGCGACCATCGCGGTGGAAGGGACCCTCCTCGGCACCTCGAGCGATACCCACGGCAAATTTCTCCTCCGGCGAGTACCTCCCGGCCGGCAGACCCTCGTCACATCGTTGATCGGATACCGGGCGAACCGTCTTCCTTCCGTCGCCTCCGGAAGCGGGGACACCTCGGTGGTCCTGATCGAGCTCGATCCCTCTCCGGTGCAGACAGCGCCCGTCATCGTGACCGCCGGCCGGCGCGAACAGTCGCTCGGGGAGGTTCCGGCAAGCGTCAGCGTCATCGGGGGCGAACTTCTCAACGCGCGGAATACGGTTACGGTCGACGATGCACTCCGCTATGTCCCCGGGGTTTCCGTCACACAAACACAGGTCAACATCCGGGGGTCGACAGGCTATAGTTTCGGGGTGGGTACGAGGGTCCTCCTCCTCATCGACGGGCTTCCGTTCATCACCGGAGATACGGGAGAGATCAACTGGGAGAGCATTCCTTCATCCCAGATCGACCGCATCGAGGTCGTCAAGGGCGCCTCCTCGGCCCTCTACGGTTCGAGCGCTCTGGGGGGAGTCATCAATATTATCACGAGGGTCCCCGGCGATCAGGCGGAAACCCGTCTGAAATTCTACGGCGGCCTTTACTCACAGCCGGGCTACCAGTCCTGGCGATGGAACGATGATGCGCGCTCGTTCAGCGGGATCCACGCCGGCTACCTGAACCGTATCGGAGATCTGAGCGTGGCGCTCGCGGCGGACCGCACGTTGAACGACGGGTACCGCCGGAACGATTACTGGAAAAGATGGAACGGCTCGGCCCGGCTGGGATATGCGCTCAGCCCCTACGGGTCGGCCTCTCTCTCGTTTAGTATTTTAGAGCAGAGGCGCGGAAATTTCCTCTACTGGAAGGATTTCGGGCACGCGTTCGAACCCCCGGACGATGAACTCCTCGAATCGGTCTATTCCGTCCGGTGGAATTTGAGCGGCAGCTACCGGCAGGTGGTCTCCGACCGCCTCTTCTATTCCGCGAAGGTCAGCTGGTTGAAGTCGCGCTGGGACGACAATATTCCGAGCGTGTACGACAGCGCCGGAAGCAATTCCCGCTCCGGCGTCGTGACGGGTGAAGTGCAGGCGAATTACCAGCTTTCGCCCGGCCAGATCCTGATCGCCGGACTCTCCGGGAGCCTTCAGGAAGTCGACGCGGACACGATCTTCGGAACGCACGACGGGCGCGGCGCGGCGGTCTACGTTCAGGACGAGATCAAAATCTCCGGAGCCCTTCGCCTGACAGCCGGCGGCCGGTTCGACGCGCAGCGCATCTCGGGTCTCGGATCGGTCGGCCAATTCAACCCCAAATTCGGGCTCTCCTACAGCCCCTCCGATTCATTCTCGGCGAGAATATCGGCAGGACGGGGATTCCGCGCCCCCACGGTTGCCGAGGTGTTCACGACATCCACTGCGGGAGGCGTGGCGATCCGACCGAATCCCGGCCTGATGCCGGAGCGGAGCTGGTCGGTCGAAGGAGGCCTCTCGCGCCTCTTCACAGGCTTTCTCCAGGCCGACATCTCCCTCTTTCGGAACGAATTCTGGGACCTGATCGAGCCGGCGTTCGGGAGCGACGGGGTGGTCCACTTTCAAAATATCACCCGGGCGCTGATCTACGGGGCGGAATGTACGATCAACGTGAACGAAGCAGACCGGCTCCTTGAACATCAGATCAGTTATACCTACATGGTCCCGCGGGATCTCACGACCGGCGACATCCTCAAGTACCGCCCGCGGCATCTCCTCTATTGTTCGACTCTGCTCAACCTGCCACCCGTCCGGATCGGGGTCGATGCGCGGTTTATCTCGAACAGCGAACGCATCGATGACGCTTTCGTCACGCTCGGGATCATTCCCGGGGGGGAGGAACGGGTCCCGATAACGGTCGTCGACGTCCGGATCGCCGCCGACTGGAAGCTGGGGAGCCTCGGCGTCACATCCGGGTTTCACGTCAATAACCTGTTCCAGTACTACTACGTGGAGCTCATCGGGAACATGGCGCCCCTGCGCAACTACGCCTTCACGCTCGAGACCCGGATCTGATGAACCCCCGCTCGCTCCACCTCTGCACCTCGGACGCGTGGGGAGGCCTGGAGATCTACGCCTGCACGCTGATGCTCGAGCTCCGGAATGCAGGGATCGGGGTGGTCGCGATCTGCAAGCCCGGGTCGAGGGCCGAAACATTCCTCCTCGAACACGGATTGGAGGTCGCCCACCTGCCGAATTTGCGCCCCGTGAGCCCCGCCAGCATTCGCACCCTCCGGAAACTTGTCCGCGAGCGGGAGATTGACGTCGTGCATGTCCATTACCACCGTGACGTCTGGCCGGCTTCTCTCGCGCTCATGGGAGATTCCGTCCGGCGATTGATTCTCAGTATCTACATGGGCGTCCCGCCGAAGCGGGATCCGCTCCACCGTCTGATCTACAGCAGGGTCGACGCGATCGTCACCTCCTCGGAGGATCTCAACAGACGGCTGCCGGAGCTCTACGCCGTGCCGCAAGAGCGGGTCCGGTTCGTGCCGTATGGCCGGCTGCTTGCACGCTACAGGCGCGACGGGAAGAGGCGCGCGGAGATTCGGGCGTTCCATCGCGTGGGAGAGTCGGAACTCCTCGTCGGAACGATGCTCAGGATCGATCCGGGAAAAGGTGTCATGGATTTTGCGGAGAGTTTTCCCTACATTGAATCGGGCCTGAGGGCCGGCGTCGTCTATATCATCGTCGGAGAACCGACACGGAAGGGCGACAGAGGCAGGGACGAGCCCCCCTTCGAAGCGCGGGGAGAGGCGTATCTTCGCGAACTCGAGTCGTTCATCGCCGCCAACGACCTGGGCGGGAAGGTGATACTCGCGGGATTTCAAAACGACCTGACCGGGTACCTGAGCGCAATGGATGTCTTCGTGTTTCCCAGCCGGGACGAATTATACTCGCTCGTCGTTCTCGACGCGATGGGAATGGAATTGCCGATCGTCGCCGCGGCGGCCGGCGGGAATCTCGCACAGATCGAGGACGGGGTGACGGGGCTCCTCTACAGGGTGGGGGACAGCAGGGATCTGGCGGCGAAGCTTACGCAGTATCTATCCGATCCCGGCCTCCGGCGCAGGCACGGGCGGGCCGCCAGGGAATCGGTGGAACAGAAGCATGACATGGCAAAGACAATCGGCTGCCTGAGAGAGCTCTACGCACCCTGGGCACCCTGGGCACCCCGGCCGGCGGGAACAGAACGATCAGAGCAAGGATGATACCACAAGGGAAATCCCACAAGGCCGTTATCCCGTTCAACATGCCCTATCTGAACGGCCGCCTCTTCGACGAGGTACGGTCCGTTCTTGAATCGGGGACAACCGGGGGAGACGGCCCGGTCTGTAAGGTTGTCGAAGCGAAGCTCCGGACTCTCCTCTCCGCACGGAACGTGCTCCTGACGACCTCGGGCACGCACGCCCTCGAAATGGCGATGATCCTTCTCCGCCTGAAACCGGGGGACGAAGTGATCACGCCGAGCTTCACGTTCGTCTCGACCGCCAACGCGATCATCCGCGGCGGCGGCCTTCCGGTCTTCTGCGAAATCAACGACCGTACGCTGACGCTGGACCCCGGAGATCTCGAACGCCGGATCACGAAGAGAACGCGCGCGATCATCCCGGTCCACTACGCCGGCGTTTCGGCCGAGATGGACGAAATCCTTGAAATTGCAAAGGCTCACAACCTCATGGTATTCGAGGATGCCGCGCAGGGAGTCCATGCGCGTTACCGGGGGAGATACCTGGGGACGATCGGCCACGCCGGTGCATACAGCTTCCATGTCACCAAGAACTACATCAGCGGAGAGGGGGGCGCCTTCGTGACCCAGGATGACGCGCTCGCCAGGATGGGGGAGATCACACGCGAGAAAGGCACGAACCGGTCCCTTTTTCTCCGCGGGGAGGTGGATAAGTACACCTGGGTCGATCACGGAAGCAGCTATGTCCTCTCGGACCTCCTCGCCGCCGTGCTGAAATCCCAGCTGGAAGACGTTGACCGGATCCAGTCGGAGAGAAAGAGAGTGCACGACTATTATATGGGCGGGTTGAAGGGGTTGGAAGGGGCCGGGAAGCTTCGTTTGCCTGTGATCCCGCCTTACTGCGAATCCAATTATCACATCTTCTATATCCTCCTCCGGAGCGAGGCCGAGCGGATCCGCGTGATGCAGCGATTGAAAGAGTCGGGGATCGGCTCGACGTTCCATTATGTGCCGCTCCATTCTTCGCCCTACGCGAAATCGACGCTCGGGATGGAAGGGCTCGAGCTCCCCGTCACCGACAGGATCTACGCCACACTTCTCCGGCTTCCGATTTACCCGCAGCTGACCGATCAGGATGCCGGCTACGTCGTGGAGCGGCTCGAAGAGATCCTGACGTAGGCCTGCCGGGGAAACATGTTCATCGATTCGCATGCGCACCTCTTCAGCAAGGATTACGAGGGGGACCTCCGCGAAGTCATCGACCGGGCCTCCGTCGCGGGGGTGGAGCTGATTGTCAACCCCGGAACCGATCTCGAGACCAGCCGCGAGGCGGTCGAGCTCGCGGAACAGTTCGAAGGGGTCTATGCCTGCGTGGGATTTCACCCGCACGAGGCCCGCAGGGCCGACGCATCCTCCCTCGAGGAGATCGAGAAGCTGAGCCATCACGAGAAGGTGGTCGCGATCGGGGAGATCGGCCTCGACTACCATTATGACTATTCGCCGCGGGAGAGGCAGCGCGAAGTCTTCAGGATTCAGATCGACATCGCCCGCCGGCGCAATCTCCCGATCGTCATTCACAGCCGCGAGGCGGAAGAGGACACCGTGAGCATCGTCGAGGAGAAACTCGGCGAGCCGCTCACCCCGGACGGAGGGCTCTCCGGCTCAGGGGGGAACCGCGGGTTCCCGGGAGGGGTGTTCCACTGCTTTCCGGGCGACGTGGCGATGGCCCGCCGGGTCATCGGGTGGGGGTTCTATATCTCGATACCGGGCCCCGTGACGTTCGGGACCAGGCAGAACAAGCCGAACGTCATGGCGGAAGTTGCGGCAACGATTCCGCTCGAGCACATCCTCCTGGAGACCGATAGTCCGTACCTGTCTCCCGTTCCGTTGCGGGGCCGGCGAAACGAGCCGGCGAACATCCCCATCATCGCACAACGGATCGCCGAGCTGAAAGCCCTTCCCGTCGAAGAGATCGGACGGGTGACCAGCACCGGCGCCCGCAAATTGTTCGGCATCGGTTCCAAATCCGACACGAAAAGGAGAATCTCATGAACCGGCTTCTTCGCGCCCTTCTCCTCGTCATTCTGGTGCACCCCCCGCTTCCGGCGCAACCTTCCGGACGGGAGCCGGCGGAAGAGCGCAGGTCAAAACTCGAAATAATTCTCCGGTCGCAGGACACAAGGACGATTCACGACGGGACGCTCATCCATCTCTTATCCGACCGGGACGAGACTGTCCGGAAGGCGGCCGTCCACGCTTTCGGAAGCATCCAGGATACATCTGTCATCCATTTGCTGGTCGACCGCCTCGCGAACGACGAGAGCCGGGCGGTACAGACCGAGGCGGCGTTCGCGATCGGACAGACAGCCGGACAATTGAGCCAGCCCGCCCGTCAAACTCTCGGGCACGACCTCATCTGGACACGCCTCGACAAGATAGACTCAGCACCGGGAGACAGCGCAAGTCCCGCGGACCGGCTTATCGAAGAGATCGGAAAATTCGGACCGGATGAGTCGCTTGCGGACCTTGTTCGCAGATTTGCCACTCTCTATCCCCCCGTCCATGCAAATGCCCTGGTCCGCTCTGTCGCGCGCTTTGCGATCAGGGGCATCACGAACGATGAGGCCGTTCAGTACCTCCTGAAGATGATTTCTCCCCCCGATTCGGCCCGTTGGCAGGTAGTGTATGCGCTCCAGCGGATCGGGGATCACCCCCGCATCAGGGCCGACCTGGAGGAAATCGTCAAACTCCGCACGAACAACGACCCCCTCGTTCGAATGAACTGCGCGGTTCTTCTCGGCAAGGCGAGGGATGAGAAGGTCTCGCTATCGCCCCTGCAGAAGCTCGCCGAGTTCGACCCGGATTGGCATGTGAGGGTGAACGCGCTCATCGCGCTCGGCAAATTCAACCTGAAGGGGAAGGACGATCTGATAGGGACGTTCGGGCGCCTCTTCCTCGATGAGAACAGGTATGTGGCGCTGACAGCCCTTTCGGCCTTTGGCGGAACAGGGCTCCAGAAGGACTCGGGGAGCGGGTCGGCGGCGGCGTTCGCCGTTCTGGAGAGAATCGCCGTCAACGACGGACGAGGGCATCTCTGGCAACTCCAGGCGCCTGCGGCGACTGCGCTCGCGAAATTGGAGGGAGCCGGCGCGTTGCCGGACATCGTCAGGGCGGAGAGGGGGGAGCGTCTTCTTGAGGGCGACCTGCTTCTCGCCGCTGCCAACACAGGGGCGCCCGATGCCGAAAAACTTCTCTCCCCCCGCCTGGCGGGGGATGACACGTATCTCTACCGCTCGGCGCTGGAGGGGTATCAGATCCTGGGTGGAAAGAATCCGGGCGACCCGGAGTTGACCCGGCGGACATGCGAGGCGGCCGTCGCGGCGCTCTCCGCCCGGGATGTCGCCGTCGTCACCACGGCTGCCTCCATTCTGGGAGACTCGCTTTTCCGGAGGTCCTCCTCGGTCGAGCCGCTCGTCAACGCGATGGGAAGGCTCCGTGTGCCGGACGATGTGGAGGCGTTGCAGGAAATCGCCGCCACACTCGGCAAGCTCAACGACAAGCGGGCGGTCGATCCCCTCAAACGGCTTCTCTCGCGGCCGGACCGCTCGGTCGCGCTCGCCGCCGCTGCCGCGCTCAAGGCGATCACGGGAACAGCATATGCGGGCGACATCCCGGAGTTCCTTGAACCGCTCTACACGGACTTCGACTTTGACTACCTCTACGGGCTGCCCGAGACCATACGGGTGCGGATTCAGACGATCAGGGGGGACATCACGCTGGCATTGTACAGGGATGCGGCGCCCTTTACGGTGATGAGTTTTCTGAAACTCGCCTCGAAGCGGGCCTTCTACCGGGGCCTCACGTTCCACCGTGTCGTTCCCAATTTCGTCATCCAGGGAGGCGACCCGCGCGGTGACGGTTGGGGCGGACCGGGATATTCCATCCGGTCGGAATTTTCGGCTTTGACGTATGAAACCGGATCGATCGGCATCGCAAGCGCCGGAAGGGATACGGAAGGTTCGCAATTCTTCATTACTCAATCGCCCCAGCCCCATCTCGACGGCAGGTACACCTTGTTCGGGAGGGTGATCTCAGGGATGGAAGTTGTCGACCGGATCCTCGTCGATGACCATATTATCGACGTCTCTGTCGTCCGCGAGTGATCAGCGGGCGCCGGCGCGCCGCGGATCCTTCGCTCCTTCATCGTACTCGGTTTGGTGGGCAGGATCTATTTGTTTCAGCTTCGCGTAGATGTCCGGGTCGGGGTCCTTCAGAAAATCGTTCTTGATTTCCCCGTACTGCGTGTCGAAGAACGCCTTGATGATGAGCGTGCGCGAATTGATTTTCTGCTGAACTTTCCCTATTTTTTCAAGTGCCGCGAACATGTTCTTGCGCGCCCGCCCCTCGTCCTTGGAGAGTAAGTCCAGGCCCCTGTAGTAGTACCGGTAGAACGCCTCCCGAAAATCGCTGAATCTCGCATTCATCAGTTCGTCTATGAATTCGCCGCGCGAATAGACGTTCGGCGACGGGTTATCCCACCCGGTCGCGCCCCTCCCCGCACGTGCGATATTCGCGATGTCCATCGCCTTCTGGAAATACGGTGAACCGTCTCCCGCCTTGTATGTTTCAAAATCATACCCGACGATCATGTACATGTAAAAATCGATGACGCTCAACAGCGGGTCGAACTTTGTCTCATTGTGGATCAGCGGCTGGTTGCGGACATAGTCGAACTCCCAGTTGCCGTCGATGATGCGCACGACGGTCGTGTTACGGTCGAGCCTGAAGATGGGCCGCTGGCTTCCGATAAATGCCTGGACGACATAATGGTTGCTGCGCGGAGAACCCTGAAAAGCGAACTCGATCGTGCACTTGATTTTCAGATTTCCCATATCCTCCTTGGTCCACCGGTAGGAGTTGACGTACTGGTTCAGCTCCGGGAGAAAATCGGAAAGGTTTTCCCGGGCGGCCGCGGGGAGCGCCTCGGTGTTCGTGTACTTGATTTCACAATCGAGCTCCTGCGACTCGAGCCGGCTCTGAGCGCTGAACAGGAGGGAGAGTAGAACGAAGAAGAGACCCGTTCGGGAGGTTGCCATCGTTCTTTCAATATAGGCATTAGTTTCAACTTGTTCAAATCGGCGGAAGTGCCGCGGTTTCACCTTCTCTCGTCATCCCGACATGTTTTAGGTCGGGATCTTTATAAAAGAGTTGAAAGATGCTGACCAGGAGCATGTCAGCATGACGAGGTGGAGAGATGTTCGGCCAAATTGAGACACCACCAGATCGGCGACGCCGGCTCAATTTCGTTGCCTGATCGTTCTGCGACCTGAAGGCTGCGTCTGTTCAGTTCGGCAGTTGAAATTTCTTCACCACCAATTCGGGAGGCGTTATGCGGTTCATTCTTCTCTCTATTTTAGCACTTGTCCAGTCCTGCCTCGCGCGCGTCGATCAGACCGGAGCGGGAAGCAGGGCGGCCGCCCTGGGGGGCGCCTGTACCGCCGTGGGGGGAGACATCTGGTCCATCGCGTTCAATCCGGGCGGCCTGTCGCTGCTCGAGCGCTACCAGGTTTCGTTCTTCTATTCGCCGTCGCCCTTCGGAATTCGGGAGCTCTCGACAAAAGAATGCGCCGCCGGGATCCGGTCCCCGTTCGGGGTCTTCGGCATCGCGGCGAGGGCATTCGGGTACCGGCTCTACCGCGAAGTGAGCGGGACGATCTCGTACGCAACTTCGATCCCGCGCGCCGGATTCGGAGTCGCCTTGAATTATCATTCGGTCAACATCACCCGGTACGGTTCCGCCGCCGCCCTCGCAGTCGATGCCGGGGCCCTGATCGAGGGGCCCGCCGGGCTGCGATTCGGATTGTCGGTAAAAAACGCGACTGCGGCGACGCTGGGCGTCTCGCGAGAGCCCCTTCCGCAGGTCTATTCGATCGGGCTCTCCTGCGCCCCGGCGGAGGAGTTGTTGCTGGCGGCAGATTTCCGGAAGGAGTCCGGGTACGAGGCGTCCCCCAGGATCGGATTAGAATACAGGATTGCAGGAGCGATTGCGATCCGGATGGGGATACCGGACGCCGTCTCCGAATTCGCAGGGGGCCTCGGAGTCGGATACGGACCCCTGCAACTCGACTATGCGCTCACGGTTCATCAGGAACTTGGTTGGACTCACGACGTGACTCTGACCGTGGGAGGGGGGAAACAGCCATGACCGGTTACAGAACGATTCTCTTCCTCCCGTTGCTGCTCCTCGCCGGGAATGGAACGCTCCGGACTCAGGCCCTCCCTGATTCAGGTGCGGAAAGCCGGTTCCATGAATTGGAAAGGGATGAGCTAACGGAGCAGGCCGCGCAGACGGATGAATCGCCGGTTCTCGACTTCAGCCCGTTCGACCCCAATCCGGGGAAGAGGGACTATTTCGTGAAGATCCGTTCCCGGGTGAGAGTCGGGCTTGAACGGTCCCGCGGATTCAGCGATGGGCAGTTTCTCGGATCGGAGTATGAGTCACTGCAGCGCGCGGAGTTCAGCAACAAGAGAGGAGTCAGCGGCGGGATTCTTCTCAGCAAGAAGGCCGGGGAGCGGCTCCTCGGCGATTTCGTGAGCGGATACGGGATGGTCACGGATGCCGGTCCGATTGCGACTCTTCTCGTCGGGGATTATTTCGTGGAAGCGGGCCAGGGGATCGCACTCTGGAGGGGCTTCGACTACGGCAAAGGCCCCGACGTCGTGAGCGCGGTCAGAAGAAGCGGAAGGGGAATCATGCCGTACCGTTCATCCGATGAAAACGCCTTCCTCAGAGGGGCCGCCGCATCCCTCCGGTTCGATCCATGCTCCATCGCCCTCTTTTTTTCACGGCGGTCGCTCGCCGCTTCCGTCGACAGCCCGGGAGTCGTATCGTCGATCTCCGCTTCGGGAATTGTTCGAACTCTTTCCGAGGATTCAAGGCGGAACCGGTTGACGGAGCGCCTCACCGGCCTCCGGTGTTCCGTCGACTTCGGGAACCATGGAAGCGCGGGTCTCACCTGCTACCGTTCCGGTTTTTCCCTGCCGCTTCGTCTCAGTGGCGAGGGGAAATTCTCCGGCGAAGGGTATTCCGTGGCAGCCGTGGACTACCATTTCAATCTGCCGCGGGGGCTGCTCTTCGGGGAATGGACGATCCTCGGCGGCGCCCCGGCGGGAATATGGGGCGCAACGCTCACACCGTCGCGCACCGTCGACTTGATCGGATCCTTCCGCAACTATCCCGCCCGCATGGTGAGCCTGCACGGGCTCGGTTTTGGGGAGCGGGGGGACACGTTCAACGAAGAGGGTATCTACCTGGGGTTCCGCCTGAAACTCTCCCGCGGGACCGTCCTTTCGGCTTACTTCGATCAGTACAGATTCCCGGAAGGTTCCGGTTCCGGACCCTTCGCGGACGGAGGCCGTCAATGGTTTGTCCGGGCGGCCTTCCATCCCCATCAGGGACTCGATTGGTCGCTGCAGTTCGAGCGGAAATCCTCCGGCCAACGTGACCGTTCTCTCTCACCCGGGGGCCTTTCAAGAAGCAATACCGTTGTTCAGGCGATCGACCGTATCCGGACCCATCTCGACCTCCGGCTGACGCCCGAAGTCCGGGTCCGGGGAAGATTCGAGAAGGTCTACCTCCGGAGCCGGGCGGTTCCGGGCGTGGAGCAGGGAACGATGCTCTATGAAGAGATCTCATGCTCACCGCTTCCGGGGCTCTCCGCGGGGATGAGGATCGTCTTCTTCCTGACCGGGTCTTACGACACCCGGCTGTACGAATTCGAAGATGATCTCAGG
Source organism: Bacteroidota bacterium (assembly GCA_036522515.1). Taxonomy (NCBI): domain Bacteria; kingdom Pseudomonadati; phylum Bacteroidota; species Bacteroidota bacterium. The sequence goes on along the minus strand of DATDFQ010000049.1, from coordinate 95,130 downwards.
GATGCGGCGTCGCTTCCCGTCCTCTCGGGCCGGGGGGAGAGATCGTACATTCTCGTCCGGTACGGGTTTTCCGGATCGTCGGGGATTTCTGCCAAGTATTCACGCACGACCCGCGACGATGTTCGCCGGCTCGGGACCGGCCCGGACGAATTGCCGGGCAATCACGACGATCGGATCGGACTTCAGCTTGATCTCGTGTTCTGACAGAGGCTCAATTTCCCCTGGTTGTCATCCTGAGGGAGCGAAGCGACCGAAGGATCTCGTCTTTCCGATCTGCAAGATCCTTCGCGGAGTTTACACTGAGCGAAGCGAACGTGCTCAGGATGACAAAATAAGACGTGCCCCCAATTGCGCCTCCCTCCCGTTTTTTGTATCTTTCAATTCATACATGACGAATTACTCTACAAAACGCCCAGTCGTTGTTGTCGGCATGAGCGGAGGAGTCGACTCCTCCGTAGCCGCCGCCCTCCTGCTCGAACGGGGCTACGACGTCATCGGCGTCACGATGAAGACCTATGATTTTGACAGGGTCGGCGGAAACAGCGGGAACGAAACGAGCTGTTGCGGGCTGGATGCGTTCAACGACGCCCGTATCGTCGCGGTGAAGCTCGGAATTCCGCACTATGTCGTCGACTTCACGGAAGCGTTCCGCCGCGAGGTGATCGACAACTTTGTTTCGGAATACGGCCGGGGGAGGACGCCGAACCCCTGCGTGATCTGCAACCGGGCGATCAAGTGGGGCATGTTCCTGGACAAGGCGCTCGCTCTCGGCGCCGGCTTCGTCGCGACGGGGCACTACGCCCGCACCGAATGGGATGAGCGTACCGGCCGGTACTCTATCATGCGGGCAGCCGACCGTAACAAGGATCAGTCGTATGCGCTCTGGGGCCTGAGTCAGGAGGCCCTGAGCAAGACCATTTTCCCGCTCGGGTCACTCCGCAAACCGGAAGTCCGGGCCATTGCGGCGCGCCTCGGATTGAAGACCGCCCACAAGGAGGAGAGTTTCGAAATCTGTTTCATCCCCGACAACGATTACCGGCGGTTTATCCGGGAGGGAGGCGCCGGCACCGCCGCCCCCGTTTCCCCGGGTCCGATTGTCAGGGGTGGAATGAAAGTCGGAGAACACGGGGGGTTCGTTAATTATACGATCGGGCAACGGAGCGGGATCGGCGCGCACGGCGGGAGGGTCTACGTCACCGGTATCGATGCGTCCACGAATACGATTGAAATCGGGGGGGAGAATGAGTTGCACCGGAGCAGCCTCATCGCGCGAAATCTGAATTTGGTCTCCATTTCCGGAATCGAAGACGGTCTGCGTGTCGAAGCAGCCATCCGGTACAAAGACGCCGCCTCGCCGGCCACAGTGTACCGGCACGGAAACGGCGAGCTCCGGATCGTATTCGATCAGGCGAAGCGCGCAATCACTCCCGGGCAGTCCGTGGTGCTCTACCAGGGCGACCGGCTGGCCGGCGGAGGAGTGATCGATCGCGTTGCAGAGTAGCAAACCCCCTCCCGTATCCCATCCCGCCACTGAATTTTCCACAATCCAGGATGACTCGCAATGGCCAAACAAAAAGAGCTCGATAAGATCGGCCGTCTCCGGGCGTTGAAAGCCCGGGCGTTGCTCGGGGGGGGAGAGGCCCGGATCGAGGAGCAGCACCGGAAAGGGAAGCTCACCGCCCGGGAACGCCTCGAAGTCCTCCTGGACCGGAACAGCTTCGAAGAGATCGACGCCCTCGTGGAACACCGGAGCGTCGATTTCGGACTCGACAAGCAAAAGTATCTCGGAGACGGCGTGGTCACCGGAACGGGGCGCATCGACGGAAGACTTGTTTTCGTGTTCAGTCAGGATTTCACCGTGTTCGGAGGTTCGCTCTCGGAAGCCCACGCGGAAAAGGTCTGCAAGATCATGGATATGGCGGTCAAAGTCGGCGCTCCCGTGATAGGGTTGAACGATTCCGGCGGCGCCCGGATCCAGGAGGGAGTGGTGAGTCTCGGAGGGTACGCGGAGATATTCCTCCGGAACACGCTTTCCTCCGGAGTCATTCCGCAAATCTCCGCAATACTCGGCCCGTGCGCCGGCGGCGCCGTTTACTCCCCCGCCATCACCGATTTCACCTTCATGGTCAAAAACACAAGCTATATGTTCGTGACGGGGCCGAACGTGGTAAAGACCGTGACGCACGAGGATGTCTCCTTTGAAGATCTCGGAGGAGCTCTCACGCACGCGACGAAATCGGGCGTCGCACATTTCGCGTGTGAAAACGAGGTTGAATGCCTGCAGTCGGTTCGAAGGCTCATGAGCTTTCTCCCCCAGAACAACCTGGATCCCCCGCCGCTCCTCAAGTCGGACGATGACCCGGAAAGGCGGGAACCATCCCTGAATTCCCTTGTCCCCGCGAACCCCAGCAAGCCGTACGATATGAAGGAGGTCCTCACCAGGATCCTGGATAACGGAGATTTCTTTGAAATCCATGAGCTCTATGCCCGAAATTTGCTGGTGGGATTCGGGAGAGTGGCGGGAAGGACCGTTGGAATCGTTGCAAATCAGCCTGCCATTCTTGCAGGCGTTCTCGATATCGACTCGTCGTTAAAAGGGGCCCGATTTGTCCGTTTCTGTGATGCGTTTAATATTCCGCTTATCGTATTCGAAGACGTCCCTGGTTTTCTTCCGGGAACCGAGCAGGAGTGGCGCGGGATCATCAAGCACGGGGCAAAGCTGCTCTATGCCTTTTGCGAAGCCACCGTCCCCAAAATCACCGTTATTACGAGGAAAGCGTACGGAGGCGCCTATGACGTGATGAATTCGAAGCATATCCGGGGCGACTTCAATTTCGCATGGCCTTCAGCCGAAATAGCGGTAATGGGCTCCAAAGGAGCGGTGGAAATCATCTTCAAACGGGATATAGAAAAGGCGCGAAACAAGGCTAAAGCACTTGAACAAAAAGTGAATGAGTATCAGGAAAAGTTTGCGAGCCCCTACATCGCGGCCGCGCGGGGATACATAGACGATGTCATCGAACCGAGTGAAACCAGGCCCCGTTTGGCCCATTCCCTCGAGGTGCTGGCCAACAAGGTGGACGGCAATCCGAGAAAGAAGCATGGTAATATCCCCCTATAAGTATGATTCATATCACCTTACGGGAAAAATAGCTTGACAGTCGCTCCTCAATTCTCTATATTCTCAAAGGATTCGGCGGAAAATCGACAATAATTTTAAGCGATTAGAGATCTATTGAATAAGTTCTACCTTTTTGCACTCGTATCGGCCCTTGTCCTGGGTGGCTGCTCCTCGGAGAAATCGACCCGTTCGGACTCCGGGAGCGTGATTTCCGCGTCAATTCAGGAAAATTCAGGCGAATCGAACCTCCTGTACGAGGGCGATCCGACGATGGCGGATTCTCTCGTCTCCGACTCCAGTTATGACGCAATGACAGCCCAGTTGCTTGAACGGGCGCGTCAGCACTATGTGCGGGCGCTCGATGCCGAGCAACAGTCCGACTCCACCCGCTCAGCGACCGAATTTGAATTATCCATCGCAATTCTCAACGAATTGGGGTACTACCCCAATATTGAGAGCGACTGTGATTTTAACGACTTGAGCAGGAGCGTTGTCGAGGATTATGAGAGATACATAGCAAAAATCGACAGTCTGGGGCCTCAGGCATCAATCTTCGCCCTCAGGAATAAACTGAACTCGCTCGACGACGCCAATCAGGGAGGCGACCAGGATGTTCCCAAGCAAGTGATCACGACAACGACGGTTCCGCTGGTCATCAACGGGCACGTCGACCAAAATATCAAATATCTGCAGGGAAGGGGTCGGGGCCACTTCGAGCATTGGCTGTTCCTTTCCGGCAAGTACGGCCCGATCATGCGGCGTGCCTTCCGGAAGGAAGGTGTCCCCGAAGAGCTGATGTACCTCTCGATGATCGAGAGCGGGATGAACCCGATGGCGCGATCGTGGGCGAAGGCGGTCGGACTCTGGCAGTTTGTCCGGGGGACCGGAAGGCTCTACGGGTTGACGGGGAATTTCTGGTACGATGAGCGAAGGGATTTTGAGAAAGAAACCTACGCCGCCGCACGGCACCTGAAGGACCTGTACGAGGAATTCGGCGATTGGTATCTTGTCCTTGCGGCCTATAATTCGGGCGCGGGAAGAGTCCATCATGCGATTAAGCGGAGCAAGTCGGCCGATTTTTGGAGCATGCGTCCCCACTTGCCGCGCGAAACAAGGAATTATGTGCCGCAGTACATCGCGGCGGCTGTCATGGCGATGGATCCGAAAAGTTACGGGTTCGATGTCACCCCCTCCGACCCGCTCAGCTTTGATACCGTGCCGGTCGACGACTGCGTCGATTTTACCGTGCTCGCGAAATGCGCCGGGACGGATGTCGAGACGATGCGCGAACTGAATCCGGAATTGCTGCAGTGGTGCACTCCTCCGGGTACGAAGGGTTACAGGCTGAGGATTCCGGCGGGCGCTTCCTCGACGTTTGCGAAAAACTACGCCGAGGTGCCGGACGACCAGAAACAGGACTGGCTTGTCGCCACCGTGAAAAAGGGGCAGACACTTCAGTCGATCGCGAGAAAATACGGGGTCTCTTCCGCTGTGCTCGCCGAGGTGAACCATCTGACGGGAAAACGGCGGCTCCCGGCCGGAAAATCGTTGTTGATCCCAGTCTCCGCCTCCTCGAAGTCGTTTGCCGCCAACCCGGTGGATGACGAAACCTCGGGCGGAAGGCAGACGCAAAAATCACGGACGAAGCGTTACGCCGCCGCGATCGTGGGCAAGGAGAAACTCTCCTACCAGGTGAAGAACGGGGAGACGCTCGGCGGGATCGCGAAGATGTACGACGTGCGCGTGAGCGACCTGCGGCTCTGGAATGATATCCCGTACGGAAGTTCGATCCGGGCCGGCAGCGTCCTCGCCCTCTGGGAACCCTCGGGCAGGGCGGATAATTACCGCGCGCTCGGCGGCCAGCCGGCGGCGGATCAGGCTCAGGTTGTTGCAGCAAAGTCGTCCGACCGGCCTGCGGGACCCGTGACCTCCTGGATTAAATACCGCGTCCGCACCGGAGACAATCTCTACAAGATAGCGGCCCGGTTTGAAGTTTCGGTTGCGAACATCCAGGAATGGAATAATCTAACATCGGACGGCATCATGAAGGGCCAGAGTTTGGATATCGCCGTCGGCGATGCGACAACCGCGCGTGCTCCGGCAAAGGCGATCGCACAGAAAGATTCGAGCAGCATCAAGAAAGCATTGTCTTACATCGTCCGGCGGGGCGATACGCTTCACGCCATCGCCCTGAGCTTCGGAGTTTCGATCGAAGCGATCCGCGCGTGGAACAAGATTCACGGGACGAAGATTCATATCGGCCAGGAACTCGTCATCAATTCGTAAGCGCCGGCGCTCCGGCAAGCACTCCCCCCACGTTCCGGCTTCACCCCCCATTGTGTAGCGTATCAGTTTGGCGGTCTGTCTACCCAGCTCGTCATGCTGACATGCTTTAGGTCAGCATCTTCCAACTCTTTTGGAAAGATCCCGACCTGAAACATGTCGGGATGACGGCAAAAGATGAAAACGCGCACTACCCTCCTCTGAATTCTATTGTATTTGAGGGCTTTTTTCCATACATTTTCCGCCGGAGGGGTGCTAGAGTGGTTGAATAGGCTGGTCTCGAAAACCAGTGTAGGGCTTGCTCTACCGAGAGTTCGAATCTCTCCCCCTCCGCAAAAAGTCATTATCGACCGGGTCGAATGCTCACAGGCTCTACGCTGAAGGTTCCCCTCGCAGATCTTCACGCCCAGTACCTCACACTCAAACCTGAGATCGATGCCGCCATCCAGGACGTCATCAACAGCTCCCAGTTCATTCTCGGGGGCGCTGTGGCTTCCTTTGAGCAGGCATTTGCGGAGGCGCACGGCGCCAGTCATTGCATCGGGGTCGGCTCCGGGACAGACGCGCTCCATCTCGCCCTCTGGGCCAGCGGCGCCGGCAGGGGGGATGAAGTCGTCACCACCCCGTTCACCTTCATCGCGACGGTGGAGGCAATCCTTCTCCTCGGCGCGACGCCGGTCTTCGTCGATATCGATCCCGCTACCTACACGCTCGATCCCGCAAAGCTCGAGGAGTACCTCCTCCGGCCGAGGAGCAAAACGGTCCGCGCCATCATTCCGGTTCATCTCTACGGGTTACCCGCGGAGATGGATGCCATCGGAACGCTCGCACGGCGGGAAGGGTCCGACGTCATAGAGGATGCCTGCCAGGCGCATCTCGCCCGGTATGGCGGGAAGGTTGTGGGCAATTTCGGATCGTCGGGTTGCTTTAGTTTTTATCCGGGGAAGAATCTGGGGGCCTACGGCGAGGCCGGGGCGGTCACGACGAGTGACGATGCGCTTGCGGGCAGAATCAGGCGGCTGCGCGATCACGGGCAGTCGGAAAAATACAAGCACGAATTCTACGGCCACAACTACCGGATGGACGGAATTCAGGGCGCCGTGCTCGGCGCCAAGATGCGGCATCTCGGCGCATGGACGCTCCGCCGGAGGGAACTCGCCGCTTTTTATAAAGACCGGCTTTCGGGCATCGGTGAGCTGGTTCTGCCGTTTGAACCGCCGAACGCCGAGCATGTCTATCACCTCTTCGTCGTCCGTACGAAGCGGCGCGACGCGCTGCAGAGCTACCTTGCCGGCAGGGGGATCGCGACCGGGCTCCACTACCCGATCCCTCTCCATTTTCAGGAGGCGTGCCGCTCGCTCGGGTACAAGCGAGGCGACTTTCCCGTGAGCGAACGCTCTGCCGAAGAATGCATCTCTCTTCCGCTTTATCCGGAGATGAGCCAGGAACAGGCGGACCATGTTGCCGCGTCCGTCCGCTCGTTTTTCGCCCGTTGATCCGGCAACCGTGCACCCGTTGATTCCGTTGAACTTCTTCCGGAAAATCCCTATACTAATCCGGGAGGATGAGATCGGTCATCGTGTAGAACAACCCCTCGGAGCAAACAGATGCGAATAAGCGTTATCGGAACAGGGTACGTGGGCCTGGTGGTGGGCACCTGTCTCGCGGAAACGGGCAATTCGGTCATTTGCGTCGACATCGACGAGCGGAAGCTCAGGCTTCTCAGGAAGGGGATCTCGCCCACTTACGAGCCGGGGATTGAGGCGCTTCTGAAGAACAACCTCGATGCGAAGAGAATCTCATTCACCACCGACATCAGGAAGGCCATTACTAATTCCGAAGTCATCTTTCTGGCCCTCCCCACCCCCTCCGATCATGATGGGGCCGCGGATCTGAAACATGTGCTTCAAACGGCGAAGCAGATCGGAACCCACCTGAACGGGTACAAAGTCATCGTCAATAAGAGCACAGTCCCCGTCGGGACCGCGGAAAAGGTCCGGTCGATCATCTCCGGGATCACCGATCTGGATTTCGATGTGGTCTCCAATCCCGAGTTCCTCAAGGAGGGGGCAGCGGTGAACGATTTCATGAAGCCGGATCGCGTCGTCGTCGGGTCGAGGAGTCCGCGGGCGATTGCCTTCATGCAGGAGCTTTACGCACCCTTCGTCCGGACAGGCAATCCGGTGATCGTCATGGATGAGGCGAGCTCTGAACTCACCAAGTACGCGGCAAATGCATTCCTGGCGACCAAGATCTCCTATATCAATGAGATTGCCAATCTGTGCGATCTGCTCGGCGCGGACGTGGATATGGTCAGAAAGGGAATAGGGACGGATCCGAGGATCGGGGCCCAGTTCCTCTTCGCGGGGGCGGGATACGGGGGGTCGTGCTTCCCGAAGGATATCAAGGCCCTCGCAACGACGGCCCGGGATTGCCGGTACGATTTCAAGATTCTGGCGGCCGTCGAATCGGTAAACCGGCGGCAGCGGATGAGGATTGTGCAGAACATCCTTCGCTACTTCCACAACCGCCTTTCGAAGAAAATCGTGGCGGTCTGGGGTTTGGCGTTCAAGCCGAATACCGACGATATGCGGGAGGCGCCGAGCGTGACGATCGTCAGAGAACTCCGAAAACGCGGCGCGGTGGTGCGGGTCCACGACCCGGTCGCCATGGAGGAGGCCCGGAAACATCTCGGCGGCTCGGCCCGCTATTTCAAGGACAGCTACGCGGCTCTCCGGGGCGCGGACGCGCTCCTCGTCCTCACCGAATGGAATGAGTTTCGCCGGCCCGATTTTGACCGGATGAAATCGCTCATGCGCGGGCAGGTGATCTTCGACGGCAGGAACATTTACGATCCGCGAGTCCTCGCGGAAAAAGGCTTTGACTATTTCGGCGTCGGAAGGGGCTCTCATCGTGGCGGTATCTGAGGTCGTCTCGGTCGTCACCGGCGGCGCAGGCTTCCTCGGGTCGCACCTCTGCGACCGGCTCCTGTCCGAGGGACATCAAGTCATCTGTGTCGACAGCCTCATTACGGGCGACCCGTCCAACATCGCTCATCTAATCGGAAACGACCGCTTTCGTTTCATTCATCACGACGTCACCAATTTTACCTATATCGACGGCCCGGTCCACAATATTCTCCACTTCGCCTCACCGGCAAGCCCCATCGATTATCTGAAGGTTCCGATCCAGACTCTCAAGGTGGGGTCGCTCGGCACCCATAAGGCGCTCGGCCTGGCCAAGGCGAAGAACGCGAAAATTCTTCTTGCCTCGACTTCGGAAGTGTACGGAGATCCGCTCGAACACCCCCAGAAAGAATCCTACTGGGGAAATGTCAACCCGATCGGCGTGCGCGGAGTGTATGACGAAGCAAAACGGTTCGCCGAGGCCATGACGATGGCTTACCACCGCACCCATAATGTCGATACCCGCATCGTCCGAATCTTCAACACCTACGGCCCGCGCATGCGCATCGATGACGGGCGGGCGATCCCCGCCTTCCTCTCCCAGGCGATCCGTGGAGAGGAGATCACGGTATTTGGCGAGGGGAGCCAGACACGGAGCGTCTGCTACGTGGACGATCTCATCGAAGGGATCTACCGTTTACTCATCTCGGATGTCACGGAACCCGTCAACATCGGGAATCCCGAAGAAATCACGGTCCTCCAGCTCGCGGAGGAGATTCGGCGCCTGGCCGGCGGGAAGCGAGGCATCGCGTTTCACCCGTTGCCGGAAGACGATCCGAAGGTCCGGCAGCCCGACATCTCCAGGGCACGTACGCTCCTCGGGTGGGAGCCGAAGGTGAGCAGGGCCGAGGGGTTGGCGAAGACCCACGCCTACTTTCTGAAGAAAATCAACGCGCGGAAACAAGGTACGTAGAGCCGCCACGCGCATGGTGCGGCGTCCGATATCTGCGTCCCTGCCGGTGATCCTTGCGCTCGGTGTTCTGATGTTCTTGCCCGCCGCCGGTGCGGCGGCTCGCGGTAGCGGCCGGCGGGTTCAGGGCCTCGATACCAGATTGTTTTATGAGGGCCTCGCCGGGGGAAGCCCGCTGCGCGCTGATTCACTCGTCCCATCTCCCCACGCAAGCTCCCCCGATTCCGGAATTAATCACGGCCGCCTCGCAATCGTAGGCGGGACTCTTCTGGGCTCGATCGTGGCCATCCACCTTTACCAGCAAAGCGGGTGGTGGAAGGACAACCGGACCCCGTTTCACTTTCAGGAAGATCTTGTTTACGGGTTGAGCGTCGACAAGGTGGGGCATTTTTACGGAGCGTCTCTTCTTGCGTATCTGATCGACCGCAGTGTGCGCTGGGCGAACGTCCCTGACGAGACCGCGCTCTGGTACGGATCGGGGGGCGCGCTGCTCTTTCAGACCTATGTGGAGATTGAAGACGGGTTTTCCGCCTGGGGGTTCGACCGGGTCGATTTCGCCTCCGACGTCGCGGGAGCCGCGTGGCCGATCGGCCGTTACTACCTCCCCGCGCTTCGCGCCGTCGACCTGAAGCTCAGTTATCACCCGTCCGATCTCCTCGGGAATCCGGGGGGAATCGGGTTTAAAGGGCAAAAACATCTTGTGATCGACGACTATGAAGGTCAGACGTTCTGGTTGAGCTTCAGGATCCACGATCTGGCCCCGGAACCGGTCCGCCGCGTCTGGCCTGAGTTTCTCTGCCTTGCCCTCGGGTACGGCGCCCGGGAGGTGGCCGGGCCCGACCCGTACCGGGTTTACTTTCTGGCGCTCGATCTGGATATGACGCGAATCATCCCGCGCGAATCGGCCCTCCTGAAGTCGCTCGGCGAACTCTTAAACTTCATCCATTTTCCGCTTCCGGCCGTCCAATTCTCCCGCTCGACGATCTGGTATGGATTGTATTTTTGACCCTCGAGGCATCGGTAGCCGCAAGCTTTAGCTTGCGCGCCGTTTGACGCAGCCTGAAGGCTGCGGCTACCGAGATGGAGAGTGCAGCGGTTGATTTAAGGTATCGGCAGAGGCATCGGTAGCCGCAAGCTTTAGCTTGCGTCGATCGGGACGGAGGAATGTAAACGCGGCCTAAAGGCCGCGCCTACCGATGCCTTGGACTTGGTAGGCGCAGGCTTTAGCCTGCGTTTGTTCGGTATGGTAGGTCGCCTGACGTAGGGGCGACGCATGCGTCGCCCGGAATGATTGTGATGCCCGAGATGCCGGGCGGGGCATGCCCCGCCCCTACAAAAACGTGAACCGGTTGACCGAAGTGGATGAAACTGAGACGTTCCCCTCCGGGACATTCCTTGACTTTTAGACCCCTATTGCGTAAGTTCAAATCACGCCTCCGCCACCAAACGGCACAAATTCCCTCTCAATCAGCAGATCCAATGGGTCAATTCATGGAGACAAGGAGTAACTGATGTCCCTGAAGGTGGGGGAGAAGGCTCCTGATTTCTCATTGCCTTCGAGCCTTGGAGAGACCATTTCACTGAAGGCCCTCCGGGGCAAGCGGGTCGTCCTTTATTTTTACCCGAAGGACGACACCCCCGGATGCACCAGGGAAGCTTGCTCCTTTCAGGAAAACCTCAGCCGGGTGACGAGGAAGGGGGCTTTGATTTTCGGGGTGAGTGCGGACTCTCTCGCATCGCACCGGAAGTTTTCGAAGAAATACGAGTTGACGTTTCCCCTTCTGAGCGACGAAAGCAAAGAGATGCTGAAGGCGTACGGGGTCTGGAAGGAAAAGTCGTTTATGGGCCGCAAGTATATGGGGATCGTGCGGACGACGGTGATCATCGACGAGCGGGGGAAGGTCTCGCACGTCTTCGAGAATGTGAAGGTGGACGGCCACACGGAGGAGGTGCTTGAGCTTCTCGGGCGGCGATCAGCGGATTAACGGTGAAGAAATCAAAAATAAGGAGGAACCGGAACCATGGCTCAAAAGCTCACAGCTGAGTTCATTGGAACGTTTGCGCTGATTTTCATCGGCGTATCGTCCATTTGCGTAAATGCGGGATTGGCCGGCGTGGCGCTCGCGCACGGGCTCACGATCGCGGTCATGGTCTCGGCGATGGGGTATCTCTCGGGGGGATTTTTTAATCCGGCCGTGACGTTCGGGGCATGGGTGGGGGGAAAAATCAGCTCGAAGACCGCCGGATTATACGCGATCAGCCAGCTCGCGGGCGGAGTCTTCGGCGCTCTCGCCGTGAAGGCCATCTTTCCCGCCTCCAGTGTGGAATTGGCGAAATTTGGAACTCCGCTCCTCGCCCCCGATATCGGCGTGGGCGCGGGAATCTTCATGGAGACGATCCTCACCTTCTTTCTTATGCTCGTCATCTATGGCACCGCGATCGACGCGCGAGCCCCGAAGATGGCGGGGCTCTTTATCGGCCTGACGATCACCCTTGATATTCTCGCTGGCGGACCCCTCACGGGGGCCTCGATGAATCCTGCGAGGACCTTCGGGCCCGCGCTCGTTGGAGGGTACTGGGAAAACCATATCGTCTACTGGATCGGTCCGCTGCTTGGCGCCGGGCTGGCCGCGCTCCTCTACAAGGGAATTCTGGGAAAGCAGGAGGCATGAAGCGGGTTCTCCGGACGCTGGAATTGAAGGAATGGACGCGCACGAAAGCCGGGCGATGGTCTATCTGACGAGACGCGAGCACTTTGCGGCCTCCCACCGGTTATTCAATCCGGATTTTTCCGACGAGGAAAACCTCGCGATCTACGGCAAATGCGCGTTCCCGAACGGGCACGGGCATAATTATGAGCTCGAGGTGACTGTCGGCGGAGAACCCGAGCGGAGCACCGGGATGATCATGGACCTGAAAAAGCTCTCGGATCTCATCGAGACCGAAATCCTTTCGAAGGTCGACCACCGCCACCTGAACTTCGACGTCGATTTTTTGAAGGGCATTATCCCCACGGCGGAGAACATCGCCGTCGCGTTCTGGAAGGTGCTCCGCCCGAAGATACCCGCGGGCACGTTGTATTCGATCAAGGTGTATGAAACTCCCGATAATTTTGCGGAATATAAGGGCTAGAAATGGAAGAAGATCTGCTGCAACTGACCGAAGTTGAAGACGCCGTTCGCAGGATCCTGAACCGGATCGGTGAAGATCCCGGGCGAGAGGGTCTCCTCCGGACTCCGCGCCGCGTTGCGAAGGAGCTTGAGTTTCTGACCAGCGGTTATCGCCAGGACATCCAGGCCGTCCTGAACGGAGCTATCTTCTCGGAAAAATACAACGAGATGGTGATCGTCAAGGACATCGATTTTTTCAGCCTTTGCGAACATCATCTCCTTCCCTTCTACGGGAAAGTGCACGTCGCGTACCTGCCGAACGGCAAGATACTCGGCCTGAGCAAACTCCCCAGGATCGTCGAGGTGTTCAGCAGGCGGCTGCAGGTGCAGGAGCGGCTCACGCAGCAGATCGCGGACACCCTGTTCGAAGTCCTTGAGCCCGCCGGGGTCGGAGTCGTGATCGAGGCCCGTCACCTCTGCATGATCATGCGGGGAGTGGAGAAGCAGAACTCGGCGGCGACAACGAGCGCGATGCTCGGCTCGTTCCGGGAGGATAACCGGACGCGCAGCGAGTTTCTGAACCTGATTTCGGCTAAACTCGCCTGAGATGCCGCCGCGGCGCGAGGGAATCGTGTTTCATCGCCCGGTCGTCTGGATAGCCGGGGCCTCGCGCGGCATCGGGCGGGAAATCGCGAAGCAATTCGCCTCGATCGGATGCGTGGTCTGCCTCTCTTCGCGAAACAAGAGGGACCTTCGTTCGGCGGTCCGCGAGATTACGGACTCCGGCGGCAGGGCGCAATCCTATCCTTGCGATATCAGCAGGGACGCCGCGGTCCGCCTGGCCGCGGGCCGGATCCGGCGGGACCACGGCGAAATTGAAGTGCTCGTCGTCTGCGCCGGCATCACGGTGTTCAAGTCCTTCCTCGACACCTCTCTGAAGGAATTCGACGCGATCATCGCCACAAACCTCCGCGGGCAGATCGCCTGCATCAAGGCGGTATTGCCCTCGATGTCGAGGCGCAGGGAGGGGTGGATCTTCAACATACTCTCGAATGCGGCGATCAAGACGTTCGAGGGATCGGCCGCGTACACCGCGACAAAAGCGGGGATGCTCGGCCTGGGCCGGGTTCTCCGGGAGGAGTTGCGGCCGCGCCGGGTGAAGGTGGTCAACGTCCTTCCCGGAGCCACCGAAACGAAGATGTGGAGCAACGGAATGCGAAAAAAATATTCGCACCGGATGATGAAGGCCAAGAGCGTCGGGGAGGCGGTCCTGTCGGTGTACCGCATGCCAGGCGATGTCGTCGTCGATGAACTGGTGATCCGTCCGCTTGCGGGCGACATCGATTGACTGCCCCGGGCGCGCGTGGAACGCACAACTGCCATGGACCTGACTGACAAGGTTGCAATCGTTACCGGAGGCGGAAGGGGAATCGGCAAGGCGATTGCCCTGGCGCTTGCGAAACAGGGGGCCCGGGTCGTCGTCGCCGCGCGGACGCTGGGGGAAGTGAACGCGACCGCGAAGGAGATCGAGGGACTCGGCAGGCAGGCGCTCGGAATCCGGACCGATATCTCGCAGGAATTCGACGTCAATACGATGGTTTCGAAAACCATCCAGCGGTTCGGCACAGTCCACATCCTCGTCAATAATGCGGGAGTCGGATCGTTCGCAAAAGTTACGGATCTCCCCTCGGCGGAGTTCGACAAGATGTGGCGCGTAAACCTGCGGGGGGTGTTCCTCGCGACCAAGGCCGTCCTGCCGGCCATGGTCAATCAGAATTCCGGGGACATCGTCAACATCTCTTCGCTTGCCGGGAGAAATGCGTTCGTCGGAGGGGCGGCCTATTGTTCGACGAAATGGGGGCTCATCGGATTCGCCCGCTGCGTCATGCTCGAGGTCAGGGCCCACGACATCCGCGTGATCACCCTCTGTCCGGGTTCGGTCGAGACGGGATTCGGGGGAGACTCGCAATCCGGTCAGAGGAGCGCCGGGGAGATTCCGACCGCCGACGATATCGCGCGGGTTGTCACATCGACCCTTGTGATGCCGCGGCATGTCATGGTGAGTGAGGTGGATATCCGGCCCACGAACCCCAAGCACTGAATCCACTCCTTCGAACCGTCGTTCATGGCAGACTATGGCAGAACGTAAAGTCGGGCGTGTCGTCCACCGGCGCGCTCTCTCCGATATCCTCGAGATTTTTCGCCTCGCCCCCGCCCCCGGAAGCGCGTTCCCCGAGTACAAGGCCGGCCAGTACATCGCCCTCTCCCGCGATAACTGCAGGCTGACGAAGAAAATCACCGGGCCCGGCGGAGAGACCCGGTACGCCTACGACCTGGACGATCAGGGAAATCCCAAATGGGGTTCCGTCACCCACTCCTACTCCATCTCCTCGGCCCCCTTCGAAACGCTGGAACGCGGCGATCTCGAGTTCTATGTGGTGCTCGAGATGATCGAGACCGGAACACCGGGGAGACTCTCCGAGTCGCTCTTCAAGATCGATCCGGAGGTGGACAACAAGCTTTCCTACGTGAATAAGATCACCGGAGAGTTCACGCTTGAGAAGAGGGCGTCGGGTTTCCAAAACGTGGTGATGGTCGGGACCGGGACCGGCCTGGCTCCCTTCGCATCGATGATCAAGCAGCTCGATTTTGAGGCCCGCAACGGGTCAACGAGCCCCGCGAGGTTCACGCTGATCCATGCGAACCGGACGTTCGCTGAGCTGGGGTATCACGAAGAGCTCCTGGCGATCGAAGGGAGGCGGAAATTCGACTTTCTCTATCTCCCCTCGGTAAGCCGTCCGGCGCCGCGGGACGAGGGGGATCCGGCCCTCGGAAAGGGCCGGGCGAACAACGTGCTCAGAAGCATCCTCGGGATGTCCCTCAAGGAGGAACAGGACCTTCAGGAAGCGATTGCCGCCGGCGGGGATCCGTCCGCGGCACGGGCGGCCCTTGCAAAAACGGTGAGACCGGTCCTGCCGAAACACATCGCGCGGGAGCGGGTTCTCGACCGGATGGACGCGGAACGGACCGTGATCATCACCTGCGGAAGTCCCGGAGTCATGGAGGACATCAAAGTGATCGCGGATGCGAACCGTATCAGGTTCGAAAAGGAAGACTGGTAACCGTTCAGTTTTTCAGGCCGAGGTCCGAGGCGAGACCGAGGATGCACTCCCGGCAGAAGCGCAGCTGCCTGTAATCCCCCACCTGCCGCTCCACCAGAAGATGTGTTTCGAACGGCCGGAGGCAGAGAGAACATTTTTGCATATCGGGGCCCGTTTGCGGCGCTCTTCTTCTTCCGAACATCCTGAATCCCGCAAACGCGATCGCAGTCATGAGCACAAGAAAGGCGACTGCAAGGATGGTCACTGCCATGGCAGGCTCCCGGTTCCCCCCGGTCCCTAGCGCTTCACGCTGACCGAGACCCCGTCACGAAGGGGAATGATCGTCGAAAACAGGTCGCGCGAGGAATAAATCAGCCGGTTGTAGGTGAGTATGCCGGCCGTATCCCGGTCGGGCTTTTGGTTGAGGACCTTCCCGCTCCAGAGGACGTTGTCGCTGATCAGGAGTCCCCCTTTCCGGAGGCGGGGGAGGGCTTTCCGGAACGCCCTGGGATACTGATGCTTGTCGATGTCGTTGAAGATGATATCGAACTGCCCCTCGACCTTGTCGATGAGCGTGAGCGCGTCTCCCACCAGGAACGTGATCTTTCGGGAGAGCTTTCCGCGTCGAAAATAGATATTGGCGTGCTCGGCGTTCGCTTCGCTCCCCTCGGTGCAAATCACGCGGCCGCCGCCCGGGAGGGCCTTCGCGAACCAGTACGCCGAATATCCGAATCCGGAGCCGAGCTCGAGGATCCTCGCCGCCCTCGTCGACTGGGCCAGCATGAAGAGGAGCCTTCCCACCAGCGGTCCCACGATCGGAAACTTTCTCGCCAGCGCGTACTGTTCCATATCTTCGAGGACTTCATCCCGGTCCGGGGTGACGTTCAGGAGATACTCGGCGATGTTCGCATTGACGATATCCATTCCCGAAATATAGAAAGTTTCTCCCGAAAGTCCAATGCCCTCGGGCGGAAGTGGTGTCTCAATTTGGCCGAACGTCTCTCCAACTCGTCATGCTGACATGCTCCTGGTCAGCATCTTTCAACTCTTTTATAAAGATCCCGACCTAAAACATGTCGGGATGACGAGAGAAGGTGAAACTGCGGCACTACGCCGCGCGGGCCGTGCTTTTGCATCTTTCCCGTATTTTCCTATTATGTAGTCGGGCGATGTCCGTCGCTCCCCGGCAATTCCGCGTATCGCCACAACCGCCACATTCGATTGAAGAGAATGAACCGCACCGATGCATTGGCCCTTCTTAAAGAGTACACGAAGAGCGACGCCCTCCTGAAGCACATGTACGCCGTCGAGGCGGCGATGCGCGCCTACGCGAAAAAAGAGCATGCAGACGAGGAGCAATGGGCGATCGCCGGACTCCTGCACGATTTCGATTATGAACTCTACCCGAACGCGCCGGACCATCCCCTGAAAGGGTCGGCGATCCTCGCCGAAAAGGGATATCCGGAGGACGTCCGGCAGGCGATTCTCGGCCATGCCTCCTATACCGGCGTTCCCCGGGAGAGCAGGATGGCAAAAGCCCTCTTCGCGTGCGATGAGTTGTGCGGATTCGTGATGGCCTGCTCGGTGATCCGGCCGAACAAGATCGCCGACCTGGAAGTCTCGTCGGTGAAAAAGAAATTGAAAGACAAGGGGTTCGCACGCAACGTCAGCAGGGACGACATTACGAAGGGCTGCGAGGAATTCGGGGTCCCGCTCGACGAACACATCCGCTTCGTGATCGACGCGATGAAGTCGATCTCCGGCGATCTGGGGCTTTAATGGAGCCCGATCTTTCCCGCGACGAGATTCTCCGGTACAGCCGGCACCTGCTCATGCCTGAAGTCGGGCTCGCCGGCCAGAAGAAACTGAAGGCTGCCAGGGTCCTGATGATCGGAGCCGGAGGCCTGGGATCTCCGCTCGGACTCTATCTCGCCGCGGCTGGAGTCGGGACGATCGGAATCGTCGACTCCGACGTCGTGGATGCGACCAATCTCCAGCGGCAACTTCTTCACTCCACGGCCGATATCGGCCGCCCGAAAATCGACTCTGCGAAGGAACGGCTCTCCGGACTCAACCCCCACCTCCGGATCGAGACCTACCGTGCGCGCCTGGCGTCCGACAACGCGCTTGACATCCTGCGTCAATATGACCTGATCGTCGACGGGACTGATAATTTCCCGACCCGGTACCTGGTCAACGACGCGTGCGTCCTCCTGGGAAAGCCGAATGTCTACGGAAGCATCTTCCGCTTCGAAGGTCAGGTGAGCGTCTTCGATGCGAAGACCGGTCCCTGCTACCGGTGTCTCTATCCCGAACCGCCGCCCCCCGGACTCGTTCCGAGCTGCGCAGAGGGGGGAGTGCTCGGCGTGTTGCCGGGGGTGATCGGATCGCTCCAGGCGCTCGAGGCGATCAAGCTGATTCTCGGCAGGGGGAATCCGCTGACCGGACGATTGCTCCTCTTCGACGGACTGGGGCTTACCTTCAGGGAGCTGAAGGTGAAAAAAGATCCGGGATGCCCGGTCTGCGGCGAACACCCGACGATCCACGAGTTGATCGATTACGAACAGTTCTGCGGGAGCGGCATCGAATCGGAGGAAGGCGGCGCCGGCGATCAGTTCCGGATTTCGCCCGAAGAACTCAAGGAGCGCCTCGACCGGAGGGAGGATCTCTTTATTCTCGACGTCCGCGAACCGCACGAACGGGAGATTGCGAATCTGGGAGGCACGCTGATTCCGCTCAATGACTTGCCCGCGCGGATCCACGAACTCGACTCCGCGCGCGAGATCGTGGTTTACTGCAAAATGGGGAGCCGGAGCGGCAAGGCGGTTGAATTCCTCCGGAGCGCCGGATTTCGAAAGGTGAAAAACCTGGCCGGGGGGATCGACGCCTGGGCGGAGCGCATCGATCCCGCGATGGCCCGCTACTGACCACTTCCTTCCCGCAGCGCTCCATGCGGGATGGACCGCCTCCTTATTTCGAGAGTATCATTTTCCTGACTTCCCGCAGGTTTCCCGACTGGAGCCGGTAATAGTAGACTCCGCTTGGCTCGCCGCTTGCGTCCCACGTGACGGAATATGATCCACGGCGGAGGGGTTGACGCACGAGCGCCGAAATCTCCCTTCCGAGCAGATCATACACCGTGAGATTCACAAATCCGGGCTCCGAAATTTGAAAGTTGAAGTTCGTCGAAGGATTGAATGGATTGGGGTAGTTTTGCTCCAATGCGAACTTCGCGGGGAGCGGTGCACCGGTCTCTCGCACTCCCGTAATCTGCGAGAGCGGCCTCTTCCACACCCCGAGGTAGCTCCCGTACAGATCCGTTCCGACCACCGCAAGCTGGTTGACCGTTGAGAGACCGGGGAGCCCGTCGCTGACGGGAGACCAGTTCGCTCCATCGTCGCTGGAGCGATAGACTCCGTCGGCCAGCCCGTTTCCGGAGTAATTGAATCCTGCAAACACAAACTGGCCGACAGAGAGGAGCGCGGCGCACCAGCTTCCCGCGGGAACCCCATTACTCGAGGGCGACCAATGCGCCCCGTTATCGCTCGACTTGTAAATCGAGCTGGTGGAGAAGAGTCCGACAAACAATGTTGAGCCGCTCCGCGTCACCGCGGTGACGCTTCCGCCGAACGGAGGCAGGCCTGTGCTTGCGTCCGACCATGTCGCTCCGTTATCCGTGGAATGGTAAATCCCGCTTCCGGCTCCGGCCCAGAGATCGGTGCCATCGGCATAGACGGGGCTCACTCCTCCGAAGGCCGGGAGGCCCGTGCCGGGTCCGTTCCAGCTAGCGCCGTTATCGGAAGAAACATAGACTCCTCCGAAGACGCCGGCATACACCGAACTCGTCCCGGAGGCGAGGGCGCCGACAAGGAGTGAGAACCCGCTCAGGCCGTTGTTCATCGGCGCCCAGCTCGCGCCATTATCGCCGGACCGGAGGATCCCTGAACCTGAGCCGGCAAAGAGATAGGAATCATGCGCCGTCATGGCGTCGACGCCCGTGTTCCCCGGAACGCCGTTGTTCGCCACCGTCCAGGTCGCACCTCCGTCGTCGGTCCTGGCGATACCTCCCGAATGCCCCGCGAAGAGTGTCGTTCCGCTTGCCGCGAGCGCAAGGGCATTGACATTCCTCAGGCCCGAATTGGACGGAAACCAATGGCCTCCATCGTTGGTGCTCGCATAGATGCCTGCAGCGTTCGCATAGAAGACCTTCCCGGTCCCGAAACCGATCGCGCCCCCGATCGTCGAGTACAAGTCCGATTTGACCGAAACCCACGACGCTCCGTCGTTTGTCGACCGGTAGACGACACCTGTGTCGGTTCCGGAATACGCACCGGGGACTTGCGCGTAGAGCACCGTTCCATTGGAAGCGACCCTCGGGACCTGGGCCCTTGGATTCATTCCTGCCGCACTCTGACTCCATGTCGACCCGGCATTCGTGGAGACGAAGAGTGCCGAGTCGGATGAACCCGCAAAGATCTTTGAGCCGTGGACGGCAAGGCTGTTTACGGTGTGCCCGGTGCCGAACGCGGTGCCGGTGCCGAACTGCGCCCATGTCTTGCCGCTGTCGTTCGATGCCCACACCCTTTTGCCCCCGAGGCCGGCAAGAAGCTTCGTCCCGACGGTGGCGATTGTCAGAACAATATTATTTGAGGGTGGAAAGCCGGTGGCCGCCGTCCAGCTTGTGCCGTCATCGGTGGAACGGTAGATGCCGTAGACATTCGTCCCTGCGATGACGATATTCCCGATGACCCCCAACGACAGGACTTGCGCCGGCACAGTCGCGCCCGTCCAGGAGTCGCCGTTGTCGGTCGATCGATAGACCCTGTCGAGCGATGCCGCAAAGAGATTTGACCCCGACCGGATGACGGCGACCGGGCTCGCTGCGGCGTCCATCCCGGCGGACGACTCGGTCCACGAAGCGCCGTTATCGCCCGAGCGGTAAAATCCGTTTCCCCCGGCGAAGATGCGGCCGCTCGAAGGATCGTTAAAGATCACGGAAACTGATCCCCCCTCGGGCCCGTTCGTTTTCGTCCACTGGGCGGCGAGGTGTCCGGTGAGACAGAGGATAAACATCAGCATAACAAGGTGCTTCATGGAATCGCTCCTTTTGGAAGAAACTTATTTGGTGAGCAGCATTTTCCTGACGGCACTGGACGGCCCCTGCTCGAGGCGGTAATAATAGACCCCGGTGGAAAGGGCGCCCGCGTTCCAATCAGCCTGATAGGTCCCGGCGTGGAGTTGTTCGTGCACCAGCGTTGCGACTTCCCGTCCCAGCACGTCAACGACCGAGAGCTTCACGAATCCCGGTTCCGCCAACCGGAACCTGAACCTGGTCGAAGGATTGAACGGGTTCGGATAGTTCTGCTCGAGCGAGAAATTCGCCGGAAGAAGCCCCGCCACCTCTTCGACTCCCGAGACATCGGAAAGCGGTCGTTTCCAGACGCTGTTGCCGCTTGTGCCGGCGAACATCCATCCATTCTGGATGGAGAGTGAGTATTGATAGTTCGAGTAGGGAAGTCCGGTGGAAATCTTGGTCCAGGAGGTGCCGAGATTTGTGCTGATGAAGATCCCGTTATTCGGGCTGCACGCGAAGAGATTGTTCCCCAGACCGAGCAGCTGGGAAGTCGCGCCGCTTGAGGGAAGGGCCGTCACCTTCGACCAGTGTCCTCCGGCGTCTGTCGACTTGTACACGGCGTTGGGGTAACCGCCACCTATGAACAGGTTCGATCCAACGGATGTAAACCCTGCGATCCCGAAGAACGCCGCTATTCCGGAGTCTGCTCTGATCCACGTCGCGCCATCGTCCGTCGATTTGATGATTCCCAAGCCATACGCATAGACGGTGGAGCCGACTCTTTCCAGACCTCCGAAACTCACGAACCCGGTCACAGCGGTGTCCACCTGGCTCCACGTGGCTCCCCCGTCGGTGCTCTTCTGGACTCTCCCGTCCGCCGCCAGGAGAGCGCTTCCGCTTGAAACAATCGCGCCGACGGTGCTGAACGACGAGAGTCCGCCCCCCGCCCCGGTCCAGGACGCCCCATTATCGCCCGAGCGTTCCAGCCCGGCCACCGGGTAATCGCGCTCGAGGAGAACCGGGTCGCTCACGTAGAGGGCCGTCGGCTGGCTCGACGAGTCCTTGAGATTTCCACGGACGGTAATCCAGCTGCTTCCGTCGTCCGTGGTCTTGAAGATGCTGTTCCCGTTCGCGTAGAGCGTGGCTGCGTCGGAGAGGAAATTGTTCATGTCGCGCGCTTTGAGGCGTGTATTACTGGCGACCCAGGAAGTTCCGTTATCCGTCGACTTGTACACCCCGTCTGCGATCGTCCCGGCATAGATGGCGGACCCCGCAATCTCCACCGAAGCCACGTCCTCGAACGGAAGCCCTCCGGCGAGAGGCGCCCACGACCCGCCCCCATCCGTGCTCCGGTACATATAGTAGGCCGCTGAGGCGAACATGTTTAACCCGCTCACCCTGACGCCGGATATTCCGGAGAACGAGGGGATGCCATTATCCGCCGCTGTCCAGTTGCCGCCTCCGTTCGTTGACTTATACAGATGCGTGCCGCCGGCATAGAGGGTAGTGCCATCGGAATAGAGATTGTATAAATTATATTCCGAAGGGAGTCCTGTATTCGCAATCGTCCAGGAGGCCCCCATGTCTGTCGACCGGTACATCGGCCCCAGAATGCTGTTATTGGTGGCGCTTGCCAGGAGTGTTGAGCCGACTGCGGCAATACCCTGGACTCCGGTGTTTACACCGGCGCCGGGCAGGCCTGAATTTGAGGCGGACCAGGTGGCTCCATTGTCTGTCGAGGCGAACACTCCCTTTCCCATCGTCCCGGCAAATACGTTGGCGCCGATCGTCGCCATGCAACTCACGCCGTTGGCTCCGGGCAATCCTGTCGCAGCAGTCCACGAATCGCCGTTGTCGGTGGAAAGGTAGAGTCCAACGGTACCGCTGGCCAGGAGATTTGGTCCGCTCTTGCCGATCACTGTCGTCGCCTGATAGCCCATGCCGGAGATTTTCTGTTCCCAGCTTCCGCCCCCGTCCGTGGAGCGGAAGACGCCGGCATCCTGAGTACCGGCATAGAGATTTGCGCCGTCTGCAAAGATGGCAAAGATGGCGCCCCCCTCGGGGCCGGAGGTTTGCACCCATTGGGCTTCTGCGGGGGTAACCGCGAGTGTCAGCAACAAGAGTGGAAGAAGGTGCCAAGCTTTCATAATAGATTCCTCATAGTTCGACAAGGTGACCGAAGCATTCATCCTGAAAAATAGGAATGCCCCGGGGTGTTGCAATACCCCCTTAGAGGTATTTTGGCGTTAGAAAGGGGGAAAAGGAGGAAAAACGACTAAACGAGGCCTCTTTCGAGGGCTACGCGGACGGCCAGCGCGCGGGAATGGACGTGGAGCTTGCGGTAGATATTCTTGATGTGGGTCTTCACGGTGTGGGGGCTGATCGAAAGTTTCCGGGCAAGAGTCGCGTACGTTTCGCCATGGACGAGGCCTTCGAGGAGCTCGAGCTCACGCTCTGAAAGGTTCATGTTCGACGGTTCGCGAAGCGGCGGCGGATTCTCATGTTTCCGTTCGGAAGGCGGGGAAAGAGGCCGGAAGAAGGTCAGAACCTTCCGCGCAATCGTCTGGGACATCGGCGCGCCTCCGCTTTTCAATTCCCGGATCGCTTCGACGACCGATTCCATCGGATCGTCCTTCAGGAGGTACCCCGAGGCCCCCGCCTGGATTGCCTGAAATATTTTCGGCGCATCCTCGAAGACCGTATACATCATGATTTCGATCTCCGGAAAGAGCTCCTTGATGGAGATCGTCGCCTCGATCCCTGTCATGCCCGGCATCCCGATATCCATCAGTATAATCTCGGGAAACTCGCTCGGCTTCAGACGGGGGAGGTCGTTGAGCGCGGTCGCGCCGGAGGCATATGCGGCTACGAGCTCGATATCCTCAAAAAAGGCGAGCTGCTCCTGGAGACGTTTTCGCAGCGAGGAATTGTCTTCTATGTAGGCGATTCTAATTGCCATGCTCTACAGATTCAGAATTAAACTCTTTCCGCTCAATACCCCAAACGAGGTATTTTCCGGTAGTGTTTCAATTTCACCGAACATGTCATCCTGAGGGAGCGTAGCGACCGAAGGATCTCGTTTTTCCGATCTGCAAGATCCTTCGCTTCGCTCAGGATGACAAAATAAGACACAACATATTTTTTGCGAGGGTTGTTACGCCGTTCCATCGGGATGCAGGATCGGGAGGTTGACGCGCACTTCGAATCCGCCCCCCGGAGGCGCCCCAAAGTCCGCCGTGCCGCCCAGCTCGCCGGCACGCTGCCTCATGTTATTCAATCCGTTTCCGGAGAACAGTTCCGGTTGTCCGTTTCCCGCTCCTATCCCGTTATCGGCGATGGTCATGGAGAACCTCCCGTTGGTGAGCGAGACCATGGAAATATCCACCCTGGTCGCCCCGGCGTGTTTCAGGCAGTTCGTCAGCGCCTCCTGGACGATCCGGAAGCAATTCAAGGCCTGCATCGGACTGAGAACGAAAGGCAAGTTGTCGGCGAGGCGGACGGTCAACTCGAGATCATGGCTGAAGTCAGTCTGGCGCCGCGCGTACGACTCGACAAACTCCGCGAATTGCGGCAGATTCAGACCGCCCGATTTCAAGGCCCAGATCGTCTCGCGGAGCTGGGAGATGCTCGAGCGGGCGTCCTCATGGAGCGAGGTGAGCAAACGGTCTGTCCGCTCATCCGCGGGGTGGGAATACTTTCTCACCAGGTCGAGGCCCGAGAGGATGCTGACGAGCTGCGCCCCGACGTTGTCGTGGAGATCGCGGGAGATGCGCTCGCGCTCCTCCTCCAGATGCCGCTGGTATTCCATCTCACGAAGTTTTGTCTTGAGCTTCCGGACGGAAACGTAGCGGACGGCGCCGCCGAATCCCCCGGCGACGAGCGCAACGCTCATGGCGATGAACCATCCCCGCCGCCAGAACGGGGGGAGGATGACGACCCGCATCGAGGTCCCGGCTTCGTTCCAAACTCCGTCGTTGTTCGACGCCTTCACCCTGAAGGTATAGGTCCCCGGATCGAGGTTCGTATAACGGGCCTCGCGCCGGGTGCCCGATTGCATCCATTCCCTGTCGAACCCTTCCATGGCGTAAGCATACCGGTTCCCGCCGGGATTGGTGAATTCGAGCCCTGCAAATTCGAAGGAGAAGACCGACTCGGTATACTCCAGCGTCACTTCGCGCGTCTCGCCCGGGACGAAGCCGGCCACGACCGGCTGGTCGAACTTTTTGAACCCGGTGATGACCACAGGGGGGATGACCGGATTATCGCGCACCGAGTCGGGATCGAAGACATTAAACCCGTTCACTCCGCCGAAGAAGAGGCGGCCGTCCGGCGTCTTGAAATAGCAATTCGTGTTGAACTCGAACGATTGCAGGCCGTCGCCCGGGGTGTAGTTGCGGAATCCGGGATGATCGGTCTCTTTCGGATCCATCCTCGACAAACCGCCGTTGGTGCTGATCCAGAGCCTTCCGTCCCTGCCGGTGAGGATGCCGTAAATAAAATCGTTCGGCAGTCCGTCTTTCGTATAGTATCGCTTCCAGTTTCCCGTCCGGGGGTCGAACCTGTTCAGACCGGATTCGGTCCCGATCCAGAGAGCGCCGTCTTCTCCCGGCGTGATACATTTGACGATATCGTAGCTCAGCGAGTTGGCGGCGGAAGGGTCGTGGACGTATGCCGTGAGCGTGTGCCGTCGCGGGTCGAGATGCGCCAATCCCCGGCCGGCGGTTCCGACCCAAAGAGTTCCGTCCGGAGAAGCCGTGAGGCATTTGATTTCGCCCGTAAAACCGGCTTCGGGGACCAGTGTCCCTGCAGACCGGTCGAGCGTGAAGAGTCCCGACGCTGTTCCGACCCATACGGCCCCGCCCGAATCCCGGCAGAGGGCGGTGATGATCGAATTCAACCGGTTCTTCCCGGACCCGGCGGGCCCGGGGTGCCCAATACGATCGCTCCCGGGATCCAGCTCGTCGAGCCCTTCGGCCGTCCCCACGAAGAGTGTTCCGGCGCGGTCCTCGAGAAGGGAGAGAATTGTGTTGCTTGAAATCCCGGAAGGATCTTCGGGCGTATGCAGGTAACGCCGGAGCAACTTGTACCCCCGGTCCATGACGACGAGCCCCTTGTCGTACGTCCCCGCCCAGATCGCCCCGCTCCGGTCGACCATGAGGGGCTTCAGGAAACTCTCGCCGGACCCCTCGCTGCCCGAGGAGGGGAGGAGGACGTGCTCAAACTTCTTCGGCTTCGTACTGATCCTGACGATTCCCGATCCGTCGTAACCGGCCCACAAGACCCCCGAGGGGTCCATGTACATCGAGGTGATGGTCTCAAAGCGCAGGTTTGCCTGTTCATTCACCCGCGGAGTGAACCGGGAGAACGTATGCCTGTCGCGGTCGAACAGCGTCAGACCGATATTCCGCGTCCCCACCCAGAGCCTGCCGTTGGGATCTTCGATCGCTCCCCGCACCTGGTTGTCGAATAATTTCGGCTGGGTGGAGTAGTAGAGGTGGCGGGCCGAATGTCCGGTTTTGGGATCGAACTCGAAGAGCCCGTCCCCGATGGTCCCGAACCAGAGAACCCCGCTCCTGTCTTCGTTGACCGAGATGACGAGGCTGTTGGATTGAAACGGGAGGCGTGCGGGCTCGAGCGAGTCGCGGCCCCGCGGCGCGCGGTAGATCGAATCGAAGCTCGAGATCCAGAGGGTTTCATCGGAGAGTTCGGCGAGGGGATAGACAGGATACGTGCCGCGGAGGCTCGCGAAGCTTGTCTGGATGCGCCGTGCGGTCAGGTCGAGGACGAGCGTCCCCTTCGAGGCGGCAACCCAGAGCCGGTTGGAGCGGCGCACGACCAGCCGCAAGATCCTGCCGCCCATCCACGGGTGGCGGAATTCCCCGAGGTTCTCGGGTCGCGTGAACCGGTCCGTCCCGGGATCATAGGCATTCAGCCCCCGTTCGGTCCCGATCCAGATCCTTCCCGACGGGTCCTGCGCCAGCGTCCAGACATTGTCGTCGCCCAGGCTCCCCGAGTCCTGAGGGTCGTGATGGAATACCTGAAAGTTGTATCCGTCGAACCGGTTCAAACCGTCCCCCGTTCCAAACCAGAGGAACCCCTTGTTGTCGCGCAAAATGCAGCGGACCGAACTCTGCGAGAGCCCCTGTTCGAGAGAATAGACTTCGTACTTCAGATCGGCCGACTGGGCAGGCAGGCCGGGCGGGGCGCAGATCAGAAGAAAAGCCGAAATGAACAACGCGTTCATCCCGGTCCGGTACCACCGGGGAACCGCGTCGCTGTGTTGCGCCAGATGAACGTTTGATCTCAAGCGGCTTTCCTTTCAACACAAACATAGGAAAGACGCGGCTGTCAATCAAGTCTTGGAACTCTCCGAATATTTCTCTACATTCGTGAAGTTTTTTCCGTCGCCGTTTCAACCAATGCAGGAGAAAAGACTATGTCGCGTCAACCCGCTGCCTTTGCGCTCATGCTATTACTCTTCGCGTCGACTCTCGTTGCCCAGCAGGATGACGAGGAACCGCTCCCTCCCCCGCGCCACGGCGCAGCCGCAAAACTCGGCGGCGGAGTGGGGTTCACGACGGGCTACCTCTTCATCGACCTGGATCCGCTCAACAAGGTCATCGGGAACGCGAACGGAGCGCCGTTCGATTCGAAGGGGATGGAACTCTACGGCGGGCACGGATACGGGTATATTCTGGTGATTCCGAATCTCCGCATCGGTTATATGAACATGGGCGGGACCAGGCGTTCCCTCTCGGTCCAGGGAAACACCCGCAGGTATGTCGATCTCTCGGCCGGATTCAGCGGCGCCACCTTCGAGTATGTCATTCCTGTGGTCCCCCGGCTCGATGTGGCGATCGGAGGGCTGATCGGCGGGGGGAGCCTCGAAATCAAAATGTCCAGGGATCAAGGGGATGTCAAGAGCTGGGACAACATCTGGAACGATTTCGGGACCGGCGTTGCGGCGCAGGAGTACACGCATAAGCTCGAGGGATCGTTCTTTGTCTACGAGCCCTCTTTGAACGTGGAATTCGCGCTGCTGCGTTGGCTTGGGTTCCGCGCGGGCGTGAGCTACCTCGGGATGGCCGGGAGCGATTGGAAAATCGACGACCGGTATGAATTCGTCGGAGTCCCCGATAACGTCAGCGGCAAGGGATGGATGATCAACGCCGGGGTCTTTCTCGGGACGTTCGCGTTCTAACCGTTTGTCATCCTGAGGGAGCAAAGCGACCGAAGGATCTCCGCCCACTCAGGGGTAGATCCTTCGCTACGCTCAGGATGACAGCCTAGCCAGGAGCCTGCTACTCCCGATCCCGCTTGCTCTCGCTGAACTGATCCGCCTTCCACTTCCCGAAGAGTGGCCTGAGTTTCCCGCGCTGGTACTTGCCGGTTGAGGTCACCGGAATGTCGTCGCCGAAGACGACGACCTTCGGGCACTTCTGGAACGGAAAAAACCTCCGGCAATAGTCGATTACATCCTTCTCCGACAACGGTGTAACTCCGTCGGGTTGTATGTAGGCGCCCACCTCTTCCCCGTACCAGTCGTTCTCAAAACCGACCGCAAGACCCGCCTTCACACCCGGCATCTGCATGAGCACCTCGTCGATTTCGAACGGGGAGATATTCGTGCCGCCGCGGATGATCAACTCCTTTATCCGGCCCGTGATGAAAAAAAACATCCTTCCGTCCGGGCCGGTCCGGTAAAATCCCTCGTCGCCGCTGCGGAACCAGCCGTGGGCGAACGACGACGCGTTCGCCTCCGGGTTTCCGTAGTAACACTTCATCACATTGTGTCCCCTGATGACGATTTCTCCCCTCGTTCCTTCCGGCTGTTCCACTCCGTTCCCGTCATGGATCGCCATTTCATTGGGCGGCAGGGGAACCCCGATCGAAGGGAACCCAAAGTCGTTCATCCAATGGCCGTGTTCCGCGGGAGTCAACCCGACCGGAAGGAAGCAGGAGTAGCAGGTCGTTTCCGAGAGCCCGTACCCGTGGATCACCGGGATCTTGAAACGATCCTCAAACCGCTTCGCCAGTTCCACCGTAAGCGGCCCCGCGCCGCAAATGATGTGGCGGAAATGCGAGAGGTCCTGCCCGCCGGCGCCGGGGCTTTCGCGGAGGAGGAATTGCAGCAAGGTGGGGACCACGCTCACAACATGCACCCCGGCTGCGGCGATCCTCGGGAAGAAACTCTCCGTGTGAAACTTCCGGTTTAACACAACGCTCCCGCCGTAGTACAGGGGAGTCATCAGGGTGACGACGATACCGTTGACGTGGTGAATGGGAAGGACGCACATCATCCGCTGATCGGGGGTCATCCCGTGCCATTCCGCGATCGCCCGGGCGTCGATCAGGAGATTATACTGCGTGAGGACAACCCCCTTCGGGTTTCCGGTCGTCCCGGAGGTATAGACCAGAAGGGCTTCGTCCTCCGGGCGGGCCTCTTCCTGCGGGCGGATCTCAGGGAGTTGCTTCGCGATCTCCCTGTGAAACTCGGGAAGCCCCTCGCCGGGTCCCTGCGGGCCGGGTGAGACTCTGACGATCGTCCTGATTCCAGCCGCTTCCGGGATCTTTCTCACCCGGTCCACGAACAGGTCCCTGACGAACGCGAGCTTCGCGCGGGAGTCCCGGAGGATGTAACCGATTCTTCTGTCGTCTTCGCCCACGTTGACCGGAACCGCGACGGCGCCGATCAGGAATATCGCGAAGTACTGGACCACGGTATCGAAGTGGTTGTAGGAAATCGTTGCAACCCGGTCCCCGCGGCCGATCCCAAGGCCCGCAAGATAGTTCGCCGTCCTGGCCGCCAGTCCGTAGAACTCTTCGTAAGTGTACCCCCGGCCCTTTTCATCCGGCTGATCAGGCTCATGGATGAGCCAGACCTTGCCGGGGTGCTCCCCGGCTCTTGTGCGGAGGAGCGTCCCGATATTCGCGAACGGGACGAGCCCGGCGGCGGGATTCCCGCGCGGCGAGCGCGCCTGAAGGATGAGAGGCCCGGTCTCCGGCGAATAATCGGGATCGTCGCGGCTCATTCGTACCTCCGGGTCGAACTGTAGGTGGTCCGCGGTATCACATAGACCATCTCTCCGCGGCAGCTGACGGGGTCGGCGAGGCGGTCGAACGTGACCTCGATTCGCTCGGTGACGGCCTTGCCGCCGGTTGTCGAGAACTTCACCGGGATCGTGAGCGCGGAATCGGGGAAGGAATACCACTCGATCATGCTGCTTCCCCGTGTCTCATGAAATTGATAAGGGGTATCGAAGGCCCGGAGCCCGGCACCCCCGCTCTCGTACGATACCGAGATTCTCAACGGCCGCAGTTTCGAGTTCAGCCGCAGCGTCACATCGTAGAGGGTGGCATCCCCGGATTGGCGCCGTTGTTCCTCGCGTTCGACCGAGAGCCATGTCGTATCGAACGTCGCCGACGGCCCCAGTTGGACAGCCATGGTTCCCGGGCCGGTGGTTGTGTCCTTGAGGCCGTGCGTAAAGGTGATCCCGTCGAGGTACTCCGAACTCCGGATCTTCACCTCCCGGGAATGGTTTGTACCGTCGAATCTCTCGTCTATGTGAAGGTCCCTGTACCAGTACTGGTTGAAGACCGGCTGCGCCGCCAGGTATCCCCCGAGGGCCAGAAAAAAAAGGAGAAGCATTGCCAGCATCGCGCGCGACCCGGCGGCGGTGATGAGCGGCCGGAGGCGCGGGAGGTCGCGGAGCACCGCCGCGGCCGCAAAGAGAAAGGGCACGATCAGGACGCTGAGCAATAGAATGAGACCTCCGTTGAAGGTCGCCCATGCAACCGGCCCGGCGGGAAGACCCGCTGCAACGGTCCGGAAGAGAAGCTCGTCCCATTCTGAGAAGAGGACTCGGAGGAGCCACCAGGGGGAAATTGCGGTCAGGAAGAGCTTCAACGGCGCGTTGCGGACGAGAGCGGCCGCGCTCACCAGGAAGAGGGCCGCAGCGGGCTCGACCGTGAGTTTGACTGCGAAGAGGGAGGGGGGTATCAGAAGAATCGCAAGCACGATCACAGCGCGCTTGAAGAACTGATAGGGGCATTGGGGAAGCCTCAATGTTCGCATGAGCCGGACCGAGATCCACGCACCGAGAGCCGCCGCGACCAGGGCGAGAAGCTCGTACAGGGGGATCGTGGTGAGCCACGGGTGACGGAAGCCCCGGAAGAGAGCTAGAACATCAGGCGAGAGCCAGGCGCAGGAAGCGATGATCAGCGCGGCAAGGAACATTTTCAGCGATGTCCATCGGACACGTTGTGCCGGATCGGGTGCCTCCCGCCTGCGCCGCGTGGCGACGAGCGCGATTGCCGCCAGGAGGAGCGCACATCCCTCGAACACCCGGAGCATCCAGAGGGGCACGAAGAGAGGGGTCCGGAACAGGAGGTAGAGCCAGTAGCTGCCGGTCGAACGTCGGGGGATGCCGCCGTCAAACCTGGTGATCAGCCTCGCGAAGAGGTCCCCGGTTCTCTTCATGCCGCGCGGATCGAGGTTCTCGAAATTATCCCGGGGGGTGTGAATCGGCTTGCCGACATCGGTCGAGAGGTCGATCGCCGGTATCCCGCGCTCCAGAAACGATTCATGATCCGACCCCGACCCCGCTCCGAACGCGTAGTTGAGCGAGAAGAAATGGGTTGGGTAGCGGAGATGGTCGTAGCCCAGGGAATAGAATTCCTCGACGGCAGCCCGCACGAGCCACGGCGGGGCGCTGGCGGTGTGCGAATCGGGATCGAGGTCGATCGTGCCGAGCCCGTTTGCCATATCGGCCTGAAGCATGAGGTCGATGCTGTCGAGTTCCGGGAAGGTGCCCGCAAAATGTTTCGAACCCTCCAACCCCTGTTCCTCGCCTCCAAAACAGCAGAAGACGAGCGTCGAGCGAGTGGGCCTGTGTCCGAACAACCGCGCAAGCTCAAGGACGGTTGCGCTCCCCGATCCGTCGTCGTCGGCCCCGGGAATCTCGGGACCCGCCGAATCGATATGCCCGCCGATCAGAATCATGCGTCCGGTGGCTCCGCGCTTGATCCCGACGGCGATGCCGCTGGAGGTGTTGACCCTCCCGGTGCGGTCGAACGGCATGACATAGGATATTTCACAACCCGATTCCCTGAGCGACGAAGCCGCGAATTCGAGGGCGCGGCGCTCGGCGGGGGATCCCATCGGTCTCGGGCCGATGTCGAGGACCAGGTGCCTGAGGATCCGGACGGCATTCTCCTCCGAAAATTCGGTCTGCGCGGAGAGCCCGTTCTGGAGGAGGAGCAACAGCAAGAGCCCCGCTCCAACCCTCACGCCAGATTCCTTTCGAGGAATCCGAGAACCTTGGTTTCGTACGACCTTCCCGCGACCTTCCAGGTGTCGTTGTGCGAGGCGTGCTCGACCGGGAAGAGATCCTTCTTTCCGCGCGTGTTCTCATAGAGCATGACGGAGTACTCATGGTCGATGAGGTGGTCGTTCGTTCCGTAAATGAAGAGAATCGGTATCTCGAGTTTCCGCACTGCCTCGAGCGGCGAGACGTCGCTTGCCTTGAACCTCGCGATCCGCTCGGAACGGACAATCACGAGATTCCGGAGGTAGTGGAACGGAAGCTTGAACATCCTTTTCTGGTAGTCATCGAAGATCGAGCGGAGCGTGGCGAACGAGTTCTCCGCGATCACCGCGCCGATCCGCACATCGATCGCCGCCGCCTGTATCGCGACCGCAGCGCCCATCGACGTGCCGAACGCGGCGATCTTCCCGGCCGCAACATCCTTCCGCTGCGCCAGGTAATCGATGATCTTGACGACGTCGAATTTCTCGTAAAACCCGTACGTGCAAAATTTTCCGCCGCTCCTTCCATGGCGCCTGGAATCGTAGAGAAACACGTTGAAATGGTCGTCGTGGAGGAGCCTCGCGAGCCGGAGCCCGTCGATCTTGCAGTCCGATACACCATGCAGGTAGAGCACCGTGCCCTTGACCGGGGCATCCGCTTTGATGAGCCAGCAATCGAGTTTCAACCCGGTCTCCACCTCGACGCCGATCTCTTCATATTCAAGGCGCGCCTCTCCCGGTGTCGTGGGTTGCCCGAGAGCACGATAGAATTCCGCCGAACGGCGCCGCGGCTTCAGCAGGAGGGTCGGACCGGTCATGAGCAGGAGAACGGTGGCGCTCGCGAGGAAAAGAAGGACGACTGCCCCGAGGGGCACGAGCAGGGTCATGCTCTCTTTTGGAAGGGGGAATATTTGCGTTTTCCGGCGTACTGCAAAGGAATCTGAATAATATAGGAAGCGCGTCCCCGGGATGCAACCGCATGAGATCACATCTCACGCACAATCTTCGTATATTTTCCGGAATGGGATCCAACCGAAAGGTCGCTCTCGTGCACGATTGGCTTGTCGGCATGAGGGGAGGCGAAAAAGTGCTCGAGTTGCTCTGCGAACTCTTTCCGGATGCCACCCTGTTCACTCTCGTCCACCGCCCGGGGACGGTGTCTCCCGCCATCGAGCGGTTGCCCATCAGGACGTCTTACATCCAGCGCCTGCCGTTCGGCCTCCGCCACTACAGGTATTTCCTGCCTCTCTTCCCTTCGGCCTCGCGGGGGCTCGACGCCAGAGGCTTCGATGTGGTGATATCGAGCAGCCACGCGGCGGCAAAAGGAGTGCGCGTTGGCTCCGGCGCCATACATATTTGTTATTGCCACACTCCCATGAGGTACATCTGGGATCAATATCCCAACTACTTCGGCCCGGGAAGGGCGCCCTTCGCCGTCAGGGCGGGGATGAAGCTGGTGCTCGGTTATCTTCGCCGCTGGGATGTCGAAACTGCCGGCAATGTCGGCCATTTCATCGCGAACTCGAGAAACGTGCAGGAGAGGATCAGACGGATCTACAACCGGGATGCCGCGGTCATTTATCCCCCGGTGGACCTCCGGCGATTCCCGCTCTCACGCGAGGACGAGGGGTTTTATCTGATCGTTTCCGCGCTCGTTCCGTACAAGAGGATCGATGTCGCCGTGGAGGCGTTTACGAACCTGGGGAGGCGGCTGGTGGTGGTCGGGGCGGGGCCCGAGGAGAAGAGGCTCCGGTCGCTCGCCGGAGGGAACGTGGAGTTTAAAGGGTGGGCGCCGGATGCGGAGCTGGCCGGCTACTTTGCGCGTTGCCGGGCGCTGGTCTTTCCGTCGGAGGAGGATTTCGGTATCGCGCCGGTCGAGGCGATGTCGTGCGGCAAGCCCGTCATCGCTTTCGCGGCGGGCGGTGCGCTCGAAACCGTCACCGGAACGACGGGCGTCTTTTTCGACGGGCAGAACAGCCGTTCGCTCATGGAAGCGGTCGAGCGGTTCGAGCGGATGAACTTCGACGCGGTTTCGATCCGGAACCACGCGTCCGGTTTCTCAAGAGAACTCTGCAAGAGCAGGCTTGAATCATACCTCGCCGGAGTGTGCGGGGAGGTGTGAGTTTCTTGATTTTCCATGCGAAAATATCTACTTTAGGCGAGAGAATTCTTCCGGGAAAAATTTTTGACTGATTATCGGGCCAGGGTTGCGCGGCGCTTCATCTTCCTGCTCGCGCTCCCCTTTATCTCTCTCTCCGTCTTCGCGCAGACCAAGTACCTCATTCCTCCCAGCGATTCATCCGGTCCGTTCCGCGGAATTTCAGTCCATCGCAACGAGCATGCGGGACGTCCGAAGGTGGGGCTTGTCCTCAGCGGAGGGGGAGGGAGGGGGCTCGCCCAGGTCGGCGTTCTCCGGGCGCTCGAGCGGAACCACATACCGGTCGATTTCATAGTCGGTAACAGCCTCGGCGCGGTCGTCGGGGGGCTCTATGCCGCCGGCTATTCCACGACCCAGCTGGAGAGCATCGTCACCCACACCGACTGGAGCGAGCTGCTCTCGTTTTCCGAGGATACGAAACGGACAGACCTGTTCGTCGGGCAGAAGCAGAGCGAAGAGGTGGGATACCTCCTGATCCGGTTCGACGGGCTCTCCCCGATCATCCCATCCTCGATATCGGGGGGCCAGCGGTTCTCGAACTTTTTTTCCTACCTCACCCTCCAGGCGCTCTACCATCCCGATCCCGGCTTCGACGGCCTGAAAATACCTTTTCGCGCCACCGCCACCGACCTCATCTCGGGAAAACGCGTCATACTGGACCACGGTTCGCTCTCCGAAGCGATGCGGGCCAGCGCCACGGTGCCGCTCCTCTATTCCCCCCTCGAACGCGACTCGATGGTCATGGTGGACGGAGGACTCACCTCGAACATCCCCGTCGATATCGCGCGCGCGGCGGGGTGTGACATCGTCATCGCGGTGAATTCCACGAGCTCGATGCGCAATGCCAGCCAGCTCAGCGCCCCGTGGGAGATCGCGGATCAGATCATGACGATCATGATGCAGGAGATGAACAGGAGGGAGCTGGAGCTTGCCGACGTAGTGGTGACTCCCCAGACGCGGGACAGGCTCGTGTCCGATTTTTCCGGCGTCGATTCCCTGATCGCCGCAGGCGATCTCGCCGGCGAGCGAAGCGTCCCTTCCATCCGCGAAGCGCTCCGGCGGCGGGACCGCCACGTCTCCGCGCTCTCCGCGCTACCGTTCCCGTCGGCCCGCATCCGCATCCTGGGCGACTCGCTCCCGGCCGCTCTGGACCGGGATCTGGCGCAGGAAACGGACGACCATACGCTCTCGCCCCACGGCGTGGAAGAGTATGTCAACAGCCTTGCCGCGTTGGGCCGGTACGAGCGCGTCTATGCGGAAGTCACCGCAGACGCAACCCCCGCGATCGTGGAATTTCATCTGAAGAGTTACCCGCCTCTCCGGAACTTCGAATTTTCGGGGAACCGGGGGGTGAGCGATGAATCGATCATGGCCGAGCTCTCTCCGCTCCTGGGAAAGCCCGTCGACGCCGGCCTGATCCAGCA
Source organism: Bacteroidota bacterium (assembly GCA_036522515.1). Taxonomy (NCBI): domain Bacteria; kingdom Pseudomonadati; phylum Bacteroidota; species Bacteroidota bacterium. The sequence goes on along the minus strand of DATDFQ010000049.1, from coordinate 59,675 downwards.
ATCACTCGAGCGGATCGTCGCGATGTACCGGGGAAAAGGATATTCCCTGGCCCGGATCGATTCCGTTTTGATCGATACCGCCCGGGCGGTCCTGAGCTTCACTATTAAAGAGGGCGCCATCGCCCAGATCAGGTTTGAAGGGAATGAACGAACCCGCGATTATGTCATACGCCGGGAGTTCCCTCTCGACGAAGGGGACATTTTTAAGATAGAAACGGCCTATCAGGGGATCGTCAACATCAAGAGCACCGGATTGTTCGATTATGTCCTGCTCGACGTCCGGTACAGCGGCAACAAGCCCGTCATCGTCCTGAAGGTCAAGGAGAAAAGCTCCTCGATCGTCCGCCTCGGGCTCCATGCGGACAACGAGCACAGCCTCGTCGGCACGGTCGACATCCGGGATGCGAACTCCCGCGGGGCGGGGGAGGACCTCAGCATCACGATGCGGTACGGCTTCCGCGACCGGGGGGCCCGGATGGCGTACACGATCAGCAGAATCTTCAACACCTACTTCACGTTTAACACGGGAGTCTACTTCACTTCGAGGGATGTGATCACCTACCGGGACGATCCGGCGCTCCGGTCCGGGGATTGGGACCGGATTGAAAACGGCAGGTTCAAGGAGAGCAAGTATGGCTGGATCATGGACTTCGGAAGCCAGTTCGAGCGGTTCGGCGACGTCAATGCGGAGCTGCGCGTTGAAAACCAGCAGATCAGCGCGATCAGCGGAGAGGGATACACGCCCGAGCGATACCGTTTCGTTTCGTTGAAGCTGAGGAGCATCGTCGACACGGAAGACAAATTTCTTTTTCCGACCTCGGGGATGTTTCTTGCCCTCTCCTATGAGACGGCGATCAGGAATCTCGGGAGCGAGGTCGGATTCGGAAAGGTGGAGGCGACCTACGAAACGTTTTTCACCTTCCTCCCCCGGCACACGCTCCGCCCCCGCGTGACATTCGGCTTTGCGGATGCGACGCTCCCGATCGCGGAACAGTACACGCTGGGCGGGTTCCGTTCCATGCTCGGGCTCCGCGAAGACGACAGCTACGGCAGGCAGCTTTTCCTGGTGAACATGGAATACCGGTTCTCTCTTCCGTTCAGGGTCATCTTCGATACCTATTTCAAGGCCCGGTACGATCTCGGCACCATTTCGCTGATTCCCGAGGAGTTGAAGATCAACAGCTTCCGCCACGGACTCGGGGGTGAAATAGCGCTCGATACGCCCCTCGGGGAAGCGGCATTCGGAGCGGGACTCAGCTTTTATGTAAAACCCGGAACGCCAAACTCTTCGATGAGCTTCGGTCCGGTCCTCCTCTACTTTTCGATCGGGCCGCCCCTCTGATCTCCGGGAAGGGATCGAACCCGCTGACCCCAGCAGTGACGGAAGGCTGACCGGTCCAACCAACGTGCTCACAGAACATCAGAAAAAAGCGCTCGGGTACACCTCGCATTTGTCGGTGACGGCGAATGCGGGTGCCGGGAAGACGACCGTTCTGGTCCGCCGGTTCATTGAAATCCTGCTGGAGACGGGGGAGCCGATCAGCAGGCTGGTTGCGATCACCTTCACAGAAAACGCCGCCGGCCAGCTGCGAAGGAGGATCGCCGAGGTCATCGATGCGCGGATCAAGGGGGAAGCCACGCCCGGGCGGATGCAAATCCTCGAGCGCGCACGGGAGGAGCTCTCGTCGGCGAATATCGGGACCATCCACTCGTTCTGCGCGCAACTGTTGAGGGAATATCCGGTGGAGGCCGGAGTGGACGCGGCATTCAGCGTGATCGAGGGAGTCGACCGGGAAATCCTCCTGCACGATGTCCTTCGGGAGACGCTGGAATCGTTTCTCACGAAGGAGGAGGGGGGCCGGGGGGCGGAAGAATTCGAGGAAACGGTCCGGCTCCTTGGCCGGAAACGGATCTTCCGCTACCTCGAGGCTTGGCTGGGGAAGAGGGAGGTGATCGACCGGATGGTCCGTCCCGGGGGGTGCCTTTCGGAAGACCATTCCGACGAGGAGGTGCTCGCCCGTCACCGGACGTCGGTCGAAGCCGCCGTGCGGGATTCGCTGGAAGACCCTTCCTGGCGGGAGGCGCTCGGGAGATTGCTCTTCTCCTCTCCCGGCAAGAAGGTGGGTGAGGCCGCCGCCAGACTCTCCCGCTGGGGAACGCTCCATTCGATGGAGGAACGAGTCGCGTGGTACCGCGAACTTTCCCCGCTCCTCTTCACGAGCACCGGCTCGCTTCGGAAGGCGGTGGTCGAACCGGTGGAGGGTTCTCCGCAATCGGAGAAAGATATCGCCTTACTCGCCCGGCATCGGGAGGGGCTGGCGGCTCTTCTCGATGCCGTGTCGGACCCCGCGGCGGCGGATGGAGAGGCGGTCCTGTTACGGTGCGTCCGGGTGCTGTTGAGGGTCTATCGCCGGACGCTCGAATCCTACTCGAGGAGAAAAGACGAATTCGGACAAGTCGATTTCGACGATCTGCAGATCAGGGTGCGCGATCTTCTGCAGCGGGAGGAGATCCGGAAGCAGGTCGCGGCGAAATTCCGGTTCATCATGATCGACGAATACCAGGATACCGACCAGCTCCAGTTTGACATCATCAGGCTGCTGATCTCCGATTTCAAATCGGGAAACCTTTTCATCGTCGGAGACCCGAAGCAATCGATCTTCAGCTTCCGGAACGCGGAAGTAAGGATATTCGATGAAACCCGGCTCGCGATCGAGGCGGCTTCGGGCGGGGGAGAGGGGGCAAGCAGCATCTCCCTGGCGGAGAGTTTCCGGTTGCTGATCGGCCCGCTCGATTTCATCAACCGGGTCTTCTTCCGTCCCTCGGAAGGAACGCGCTCCCCCTTCGAGCCGGGGGGGGAGGAATTGGTCCGTGGGCGTCCGAACTCCGCCGAGGGGAGAGTCGAGCTGCTTCTCGTGCCGGCGGAGCCGGAGAGCGAAGAAAGCGCGTCTTCCCTCGCCATCGAGTGCGGGATGGTGGCGCAGCGGATCGCGGAGCTGGCCGCCTCGGGTTACCCGGTCTTCGATCCCCGGAGCGAAACCCCGAGGCCGTTGCAGTTTCACGACGTGGCCGTTCTGCTCCGGGGCCGCACGCACCTTGCCGAGCTCGAACGCGCTCTCATCGGGCAGAAGATTCCCTATGTTCTCTCGGGAGGGATCGGGTTCTATCAGACGCAGGAGATTCTCGACTTTCTCTCCTTTTTCAAGTTTTTATTGAACCGGGAGGACGACGTCGCCCTCGCGGCCCTTCTCCGGTCTCCCTTTTTCTCGATCTCCGACGCCTCTTTGTACGAGATTTCGCGTGAGCGGCCTCCGACTCTCTGGGCCAAGGCGAGGCGGTATGCGGCAGGGAGAAAGGACACCGGGTTGCTCCGGGCGATCGGCATTCTCTCCCGGGTTCTGGAGCTCGCCAACAGGCTCCCGATACCCTTTCTTGTCCAACACATCATGCTCCAGACCGGCTGGCACGGAATCGTTTCCGGACTCCCTTTCGGGGGCCAGCATGTCGCCAATGTTCAAAAGCTCCTTCGGATCGCGCGGGATTTCGAGGGGAAGGGATTCCATTCGCTCTTCGATTTTGTCGAACGGCTGAAAATTCTCACCGAGCGCGAGCCACGGGAGGGGCAGGCCGTCCCGGAACTCGACGAGAATTGCGTTCAGGTGATGACCGTCCACGGCTCAAAAGGGCTGGAATTTCCCGTCGCCTTCCTTCCATTCCTTGACCAGAAATTCCGGTACGACACTCCTCCCTACATGGATGCTTCCGCGGGGATAGCGTTCGCAGCCCCCCATCCGTCGAAGCCGGGAGAGACGATCCGGACCCCCTTTCTCGAGGTGTTGAAGCGCGCGAGCGATTCAAATCGCGAGGCGGAGGAGAAAAGGATCTTCTACGTGGCCTGCACCCGGGCCCGGGACCTTCTCGTCCTTTCCGGGCGGGTACCGGAGGCCTCACGGCAGCGATCATCCCTCCGGTGGGTCCTGGATGCCGTGGGGATGGGCGGCGAGCCGCTCCGGAGCGGAGATCTCATCCTGCCCGAAGCTCCGGTCAGGATCATCGACTGGGATGACCGCGGCGGAAAGGCGGGGAGCATCATGCATCCGTTGCGCGTATCGGTGGCCACCCCCGATCGGCTCCCGGAGGAGATGAGACTGGCGACTGTTGCCGGGAAGCCGAATCCCGCGCCTTCCGAATTGTGGCCCGAATTGCTGATAGAGCCGGTCACGGGGCGGGCACGCGGCGAGTTTTTCTCCGCCACTCAGATCAGGATCTTTCTCGAGTGTCCCACCAAGTACTTCCTCAGATATGTTCTCGGCCTTCCGGAAGTGAACACCCTCCCCCGGCACCCGGACATCGATCAGGATCTGGATGAAACGGGCGACGGGGAACTCGAAGGGTCTCTCACACACCGAATACTGAAAGACCTCTCCACGCCGGTCGCGGAGAGGGAGGTCGAAGAGAGCGCACGTGCGGTAATCTATGCCGGCAACATGCCGGAAGAAGTGGACCGGGAGGCGAGAGTCGCCGCAATTGTCGGAAACGTGATGAATTTTGTCCGTTCACCCTTCGGGACGGAGGTCCTCAAGTCTCCCGAGTCGAGGACCGAGCTCCCTGTCAGCGCCGTGTTCGAGGACGATTATTTGACCGGCACGATCGATCGACTTTACAGGACCGCGGCGGGAAAATGGAATCTTCTCGACTACAAGACAGAGAGGGTTTCCGGCGGGGAGATACGCGAGCGTGCGGAATTGTACAAGCCGCAGCTGGCCCTTTATGCGTGGTTGATTCACCGTGTCTACGGCGAAGCGGAGGTTCGGGGAACAGTCGTTTTCCTGCGGCATCCCGATTCGCCCGTTCACTTCACCTTTGGAGAAGCCGAACTGACCAGTTTTGAAGAGGTACTCCGGGGCTGCATCAACCGCATCAAAGCAGGAAACTTCGAAAGGAGAATCGAGCTTTGCCGGAGTTGCACGTACTATGAGGGGGGAAAATGTCTTATCCCGGAGCACACTTCGATTCGATAGGCCCCACCCGGCCGGATTCCCGGCCTACCCGTCAGAATTAACCTCTTTCAGCGGATGTGGACATCCTGTTGACATGCCTCTGAAAACGGTGATTTTCCACGCTTTCGGGCTTGAAAATCTGTGGAAAACCGTGATTGACTGAATTGACATGGTCTTTGTGAACTTACCTCAAGCCTTCCTTAAAAAACATCTTGCATCTTATTATATAATTGCTTAAGATTTAACCGTTTCGCAGGTTCTATCCCGGGACTCTAAAATGACACATGTTCGCAGGTCAATTATGAAGCCAACTCAGCAATTTGAAGAAATCCTCGAAGGTATCTCCGGGGGTTTTTTCGCACTCGACAGTGACTACCGGTTCACCTATTGGAATAGGGCTGCCGAGGAAGGGACGGGATTGAACCGGGAGCAGGTTCTCGGAAAAAACGTGTTCGAAGTCTTCCCGAATGCGCGCGATGCCGAACTGGGTGAGAAGTACCGGGTCGCCATGGAAAAAAGGGCATTCCAGAGCTTCGAAACATCCTACCGCGACGAGCGGTTCGAGGCATGGTACGATATCCGCATTTACCCCACCGAAAGCGGACTTTCGGTTTTTTTCCAGGACATCACTCAGCAGAAGCAGCAGCAGCAGCAAAAAGAGATGCTGATGGAGGTCTCCCATGTCATCAACGTTGCTCCTCACCTCGATGATTTGTGCCTGAGCGCCGGAGAGCGGATCGCGGCGTTCATGGCGATCCCGAGCAAGTTCGTCTGCATCTACCGGTATGACCAGCGTTCTTCGCTCCTGCACCTGATGGCGCCGTCGCTGATCGATGTCAGGGTGGACCCCGAAGTCGAACACCAGATCGTTCACGAGAAAACGAACACCATCGCCGTCCAGACTGTCCTGAGCCGGAAGACCGTCGTCACCGATGAACTTTCACGGAGCTCGATCGCCGCCTATTTTCTGAGCGAGACGAACGCCCTCAAATTGAAGACGCTTATCTCCATACCTCTCATGGTGCAGAACGAGCTGCAGGGAGTGCTCGAAATCCTCTCCCCGAAGGTCGATAAGTATGTCCAGGAGGAGCTGAAGCTCCTTTCGATCATCTCGAACGAACTCGCCATCGGCATGAGCCGGAAGCGGCTGATGGACGAGATCACCGTAAAAAATATCGAGCTCGAGAACGAGAAGAAGCGCACGGACGATGCGAACGAGACCCTGAAACGGTTTTTGGCGACCTTCAGCCATGAGCTGCGCGCCCCCCTGAATGCGATCGTCGGGTTTTCGGAAATCCTCACCGCCGATCTGAACGCGCTCCCTCCCGAAAAGGTGAGCGATTTCATGAGGAATATCAACGAGAGCGGGAAGCATCTGCAGGGGCTGATCAACGACATCCTCGACCTCTCGAAGATCGAGGCGGGGAAGATGGAACTTCACCTCGACGCCTATCCGGTTTCATATTTCGTCGAAAGCGTGGAGCGCGTCATGCAAGCCGCCCTGCAACAGAAGAACGCCAGGCTTCTCTTCGAGATCTCCCCCGAGATCGAGCAACTCGTCGTGGACCAGACGCGGTTCAAGCAAATTCTCGTGAACCTCGTTTCCAACGCGATCAAGTACAGCAACAAGGAAGGCGTCGTTACCGTCGCTCTCCGGCGCTTCGTGAATGAGATCGAAGTGGAGGTCCGGGATCAGGGCCTCGGCATCAAGCCGGAGGACCTCGCGAAGCTCTTCAACGCGTTCCAGCAGGGGAAGAACGCCCGCGGATCGGCGGAAGGGACCGGTCTCGGCCTCGTGATTTCAAAACGGCTGGTGGAATTGCATGGCGGGCGAATCTGGGTCGAGAGCGAATGGGGGAAGGGGAGCACGTTCTGCTTCCGCATACCGATGGTGCTGGCCGGCGAGGTGATCGAATCGGCGGATCAGCTGGTCCATGCGGCCCGGGAGCAGCTTTCCGCGCTTCCCGAAGGCGAAAAGCCTCTCGTGCTGATTATAGAAGACAACCAGCAGGCGGCGCAACTGATCCAGGTCTACCTCCAGGAAGCGGGCTACCGCACGGAATTCGCCCGGGACGGCGCGGAGGGTCTGGAAAAGGCAAAACGGCTGAAGCCGAATATCATCACGCTCGACATGATCATGCCGATCAAGGACGGCTGGCAGGTGTTGAAAGAGCTCAAGCGGCACCCGATCTGCAAGAACATTCCGATCGTCATTATTTCCATCACGGACGAAAAAAAGCTCGGGTTCAGCATGGGGGCGGTGGATTATTTTGTCAAGCCGGTGAACCGCGAAGAGCTGCTCAAGGTGATGCAGAAAATCCCGATCAGGGTGAACAACCACAAACAGCATCCGAAGGTTCTCATTATCGACGACGACCGCAACGCGGCCGATCTGATCCACGTCATCCTCGAAGCGGAAGGCTACGAAGTGATCAAGTCGATGAACGGGAAGGAGGGGGTGCGTATCGCCTCCGCCGAGGCGCCGGATCTCATCATCCTCGATCTGATCATGCCCGACATCTCCGGGTTCAATGTGGCGTATCAGCTCAAGCAGCAGGTGAGCACGAGGAAGACACCGATCATCATTCTGACCTCGATGGAGGTCGATGACGAGACGAAGTCGCAGATGCAGGGGTTTATCTCCACCATCATGAGTAAATCCCGGTTTACCAAAAAAGATCTGCTCCGCGAGATCAGTTCCATCGAAAAGATGCGTACCTGAGCTCCGGCCCCGGCGAGGGGCGGGCCGAACCTTCAGCGGGTCGATTTCCTCCCGTAGGATCGCTTCCACGTCTTGCCGCCGTCGGTGGTCTTGAGGATCGTTCCCAGCGTTCCCGCGGCCCAGCCGGTCTGCCTGTTTGCAAACCCCACCGCGAAGAGTACCGCGTCGCTGCCCGTTTTCGCCTGGCTCCAGGTTTCCCCACCGTCGTGTGTCACCAGCATCGTTCCCCCGGTGCCGGCGAGGAGGCCCGAGTTGCGGTCGAAGGCGTGGACGGAATAATGGAAGGCTTTCGACTCGAAGACGCTCAGGTACCGTTTCAAATGTTGTTTGGACCACGATTCGCCGCCGTCCGTCGTTTTCAGGATGGCCCCGTATCCGCCGACCGCCCATCCCGTCATCCGGTCGATAAACGCCGTGGAGTAGAGGAACTGCTGGATGCCGCTTGATTCCGCCGCCCAACTCTTTCCCCCGTTCGAGCTCCTGAGGACCGTTCCGCTTCCGCCGACCACCCAGCAATTTGCCGGATCCGAGGAGGACACAGACCAGAGGTTGCTCCTCACACCGCTCGGCTGCGCCGACCAGGTGTTCCCGCCGTCGGCGGTCCCGAGGATCGTTCCCTCGAAACCGCAGATCCATCCGGTGGAGGGGTTTGCAAAATGGACTCCGACCAGGTTTTGCCCGGTTCCGCCCGTACTCCGTTCCCATGTGCTCCCCGCGTCGGAGGTCCGGAGGATTGTTCCCTTCTCGCCCACGACCACTCCGTGAAGGCTGTCTGCAAACTCAACCCCGTAAAGATCCCCCCCGGTCCCGCCCGGATGAAACGACAGGTTCCACGTCGCCCCGGCATCGGTGGAGCGGGCGATCACCCCGGGCTTTCCGGCTGCGATAACGACGCGCGCATCGGCGGCCGCGAGGGAGTAAAACGTGACGAGATCGGAGTTGGGCGCGGCGGTTTTTTTCGCCTGGGCCTCCGCGGAAGGCCGCCAGAGCGCAAAAAGGAGCGCAAGGAGGAGGGCCGCCCCCGGAAGGGAGACGATCTTCACGGGTTCTTGAGCTCCCCGGCCTTCGGCCTGATGAGGTCGAACCGGTCGGCTGTTCGCGTATAGGTGGGTCCTCCCATGCGTCCGACGGCGCGGAGCAGGTCAGGATCGATCCTAAAATTATTGAAGAGTTCGTCCCGGATATGGAACCGGAGGACCTCGCCGAGGACGAGGCTTCCTCCGAGCGGCTTCGAGCTCACGCTGACGATCTGAAGCAACGCGCATTCCATGCTGACGGGAGACTCTCCCACCCGGGCCGGCTTCACGAGATCGCTCGCGACCGGGGTCAGCCCCGATTCCTTGAACTCATCGACCCCGGGAGGAAAATCGGTCGAACAGATGTTCATCCGCTCGGCGATGCTTTCGGAAACGACATTGACAACGAATTCCTTCGTCGCTTCGATGTTCCTGAGAGTATCTTTCTGGGTCCCGTCGGCCGACCGGACCATCGGCGCAAAACAGACGACAGGCGGATTGGCGCTGACGGCGGTAAAAAAGCTGAAGGGTGCGAGGTTGCGGACGCCGGCCGGGTCGATCGAAGAGACGAAGGCGATCGGGCGGGGCACGATGGTGCCGATCAACAGCTTGTAGACGTCGCGGAAGTCCTGTTCGGCGGGGTTGATGATCAATTACTTCTCCATCCAGCTCTTCCAGTAGTCGTTCCACTGGGCGCCTTCCCCCTCGGGCGTGAGGAAAATCGGGTTCACCGTATCGACCATGACTGCGTATTCATCGGTATATTTCTTTTTCCCCTGGTTGGCCAGGGCTTTCGGATGAGGCCCGTGGTGGATCCCCCGGGGGTGAAGGGTCACCATCCCGGGTTTGATGTCCTGCCGGCTGATGAAGTCGCCGGCGTGGTAAAAAATGAACTCGTCGGAGTCGGTGTTGCGATGAAAAAACGGGACCTTCAGCGCGTCCGGATCCTCCTCGATGGGGCGGGGAACGAAACTGCAGACCGTGGCGCCGGGAGTGACGAACGAGGTATGGACGCTGGGCGCGAGGTGGGCGCGCGGGCTGACCACCGGCCGGATATCCGTCATCCGGAGTTTCCAGACCGTGAGGTCGCCTTTCCAGCCGACCACGTCCATCGGATTGAACGGATAAAATATCGACGAGAATTTATCCTGGAACTTTATTCTGACCTCCCACTCCCGGTTGTCGTCGAGAATCGGGGAAGGCTCGGGGGTGACGAGCACAGCCGGATCGTACAGTGCGTGCTGGCCGAGAAGCCCCTTGTTCGGAGGATCGAATTCGCCGGAAGACTGGATAATCAGGAAGAAATTGTCGCTCGTCTCCGGGAGGACTCTATAGGTGGACGCCCTCGGAATGCTGATGTAGTCTCCTGCTTCGAATTCGACGGGCCCCCAATCGGACTGGATCACTCCCTTTCCCCGGTGGACGAAGTGGAGCTCGTCTCCGTCGGCGTTCCGGTAGTAAAACGGCATCGGCTGCGACCGCCGTGAAACATACATGGCGATCTCATGATTCTTCAGGAACGCGACCGGTGAACCGCACGGATCAGTCTGGTCGGTCGGAGCGAGCTTGTTGCAGTCGATCGCGCGCGGGCGGACGTCTCCCACGATCCGTATCCAGTCTGTGGGCGCATGCGCGTGATAGAGGTGCGACGATTTTCCGTAGAACCCCTGCCTGCCGTGCTCCTCCTCGAACGTCCCGGCGGGCAATCCGACATGGGCCTGTTTCGCGGTCTTCCCTTTTTGTAGTGGAAACATACGTGGCTCCTGATGGACGATTGAACATTCGACGCCGGGCGCTCAGCCCTGGCGGACTTTGTTTCGCAAGACTCCTATGTTCTCTATCTCAAGTTCGATCACGTCCCCCGCCTTCACCCACCGGTCGAGTTCCAGACCGCATCCGCCGCCGACGGTGCCGGAGCCGATCAGGTCCCCGGGGTGGAGCATCTCGCCCATCGATGCGAAGGCGATCATCTTTTCAAACGTGTAGTGGATGCTTCCGGAGTTTCCCTCGGACCACACCTCGCCGTTGATCCTGGCGGTCATCTTCAGGTTATACGGGTCTCCGATTTCGTCCGGAGTCACCAGCACCGGCCCGATCGACGTGGCGAAATCCTTTCCCTTGGCAGGCCCGAGTCGGACCTTCATTTCCCGTCGCTGGATGTCCCGCGCGCTGAAATCGTTTAGTATTGTAAATCCGGCGATGTGCTGGCGCGCTTCCGATTCGGCGATGTCCCTGCCTCCCTTGCCGACGATGATCGCAAGTTCCAGCTCGTAGTCGAACCGTTCGGTGAACGGGGGCCAGAGGACATCCTCGCCGGGCCCGATGATGCTCTGGTGATTCCCCTTGTAGTAGACCGGCATCTCGTACCATTCCTGCGGCATCGGCTCCCCGCGCTTTTCGAACCCCCTCCTGACATGCGCCTCGAACGCGTAGAAGTCGCGCATTGAGGCGGGGCGGGGAAGAGGCGCCATCAGACGCACCGCTTCGGGCCGGAAGAGAAGCGTCTCTCCGTCCGGACCCGCGGCGAGCGATCCGGCCTTGACGGCCTCCCGCACATGCTCGAGGGTGGCCTGGGCGAAGGTCATCGCGGTCGCCCCGCCCTGAAGGAATTCGAGCATCGAGCCGGGAACGAGCGCGGCGGCGAGGCGTTTCGGCTGAGGTTCCCCCTTGCCCGCAAGATGCCAGGCGCAGGCGGAATTCAGATCGACGATACCCTCCGGGATCACGCTCCCCAGCCGCTCCTGCCTTCCGAGGCTGGTCCTTACTTCGAATGTACAGAATTGCACTGTTCGCTTGCGGAAAAGTTAGGGGTGCGGCCGCAATCTCAGAGGTTTCCCCTGATCGCCTGCTCTCTCTCGATGGCCTCGAAGAGCGCCTTGAAGTTTCCCTTGCCGAAGCTCCGGCTCCCCTTCCGCTGGATGCACTCGAAAAAGAGCGTCGGCCGGTCTTCGACGGGCTTGGTAAAAATCTGAAGCATGTATCCATCCTCGTCCCTGTCGACCAGGATTCCCAGTTTCTTCAGCTCCGCGACCGGCTCGTCGATCGTCCCGACGCGCCGCTCGAGCTCGTCGTAGTACGATGAAGGGACGCGCAAAAACTCCACCCCCCGCGAATGGAGCAGTTCCACCGTCGCGATGATGTTTTGCGTCGCCATGGCGATATGCTGCACGCCCGGGGACCGGTAATACTCGAGGAACTCTTCGATTTGAGATTTGCGCCGGCCTGCTGCCGGTTCGTTGATGGGAAACTTGATCCGTTCGTTGCCGTTGGAAAGAACCTTCGACATGAGCGCAGAATATTCCGTCGAGATGTCCTTGTCGTCGAAGTGCTGGTAGAGTTTGAACCCCATCACTCCGATGTAGAAATCGACCCATTTGTTCATGGCGCCCAGTTCGACGTTTCCGACGCAGTGGTCGACATACTCGAGGCCGGCGCCTCCTCCGGCCGGTTCCTCCCCTCCGCTGGGACGGTACCCCGGCATGAAGACCCCGTTGTAATTCTTGCGCTCCACGAAGGTGTGGATCGTGTCGCCGTAGATCCCGATCGCCGCTTTTTTTACCTCTCCGAATTCGTCCCGGAACACAGCCGGCTCCATGACGCCGCGCGCGCCACGTTTCGTCGTCTCCCGGTACGCGGATTCCGCGTCGTCGACCCAGAGGGCGAGGTCCTTCACCCCGTCGCCGTGCAGCCTGATGTGCTCGCTGATCGGGTGATCCGGATGCAGGGGGGTGGTGAGCACGAGGCGGATCTTGTTCTGCTGCAGCACGTAGGAGGACCGGTCCCGCATGCCGGTTTCGAGGCCGGCATAGGCGACCTGTTTGAATCCCCACGCAGAGCGGTAGTAGTGCGAGGACTGTTTCGCGTTGCCGACGTAGAACTCGATGTAATCGGTCCCGTTGATCGGGAGGAAATCTTTTTCAATGACCGGGCTTGTCCCGGGCCGGATCTCAGGTGCCATCGGAGCTCTCCTCTCTCTGGGTTACCCTGGATACGCCTGTCGTGCGGAGGCAGGGGCTGTCGAAAAAATCTGTTTCATCGCCGCAAGAAGGATCCCGTTCTCGTCGTCGGTTCCGACCGTGATCCGGACGCAGTTCGGAAGCCCGAACGCGCGCAGGGGGCGGATGATGATTCCGAGCTTCAGGAGTTCGCGGGCGAGAAACTCCGCCTCGGACTCGCTTCCGAAGACGAGCATGACAAAATTCGCCTCGGAGGGAACCACGGTCAGCTCGAGCTCGGAGAAACCTCTCATCAGGTATTCCAGGCCGCGGGCGTTCATCTCAAGCGATTTGCGAAGGAAGTCGGCGTCCTCAAGGGCGGAAATTCCGGCTGCCTGCGCCAGCGTACTCGGCTCGAACGGAAGCTTCACCTTGAGGAGGTTCCTGATCAGGTCTTCGTGGGCGAACCCGTATCCGATCCGGATCCCTGCGAGGCCGTAGGCTTTCGAAAAGGTCCGGAGCGTGATGACATTGTCGTAACGGTACTGCATGGAATCGGGATAGATCGGATTATGCCGGGCATACTCGAAATAGGCTTCGTCCAGAATGATCAGGACCCGCTCCGGGACCTTCCGGTAAAATTCGTCGAACTCATCCCTGGTGAAGATGGTGCCGGTCGGGTTGTTGGGGTTCGCGAGATAAATGATTTTCGTGTGCGGATTGATATTCTCCGCGAGCGCCGCCAGGTCGTAATGCCAGTCCCGGTAGGGGACGGACCGGTACACGACGCCGCGCGACCTCGAGAGCACCTGGAATCCGATAAATGCGGCCTCGGTGGTCAGGACTTCGTCGTCGTCGCACAGGAACGTTCTGATGATATCCGACATGATCCCCTCGGAGCCTGCGCCGGTGATCACATTCTCGATCTTGAGCTTGAAGTTTTTCGCAAGGACCTGCCTGAGGTCGGAGCCTCCGGTGGGGTAGCGATGAAGCTCCGTCATGAACTCGCCGATTCCCCGGAGGGCCAGGGGGGAAGGTCCGAGCGGGTTCTCGTTCGACGCCAGCTTGATGACACGATTCACGCCGAATTCGCGTTTTACCTCCGCGATCGACCGTCCGGGCTTGTAGGGTTGGAGTGTTTCAATGTATGAGGGAACGAGAGGCATCTATCCGGTTATCGATTTCAGAAGAGTGTCGATGAGAAGATAGCAACAAAGCCCCTAAAAATCAATATGCATAACACGTCATCCTGAGGGAGCGTAGCGACCGAAGGATCTCACCTTTCCGATCTGCGAGATCCTTCGCTTCGCTCAGGATGACAAAATAAGACGCCGCCCGCTTTGCGGGTACTGGCTGATTTCCGTTGCCTTCTTGTCCCGCGACCTGAAGGTCGCGGCTATCGATGCCTCGGGCTTGGTAGCCGCAGCCTTTAGGCTGCGGGTTTTCGGCTCGGGTGTTGATATTCACCCACTGCCGCTTTGGGATCTGCCTTGGAATTCGGGTTGAAATTCAGTACCATAGGTCACCCGAACCACCAGTGAAAGGAGATTGATGGATCATCGTTACTGACGTGCCCGAAGTTCTCCCTCTTCCATTGAATGCGATCCGTCACTCTTCCTGATCATTTCCGGTTGCTCATCGCGGCCGGCCTCTTCACTCTGTGCGCAGCCTCCAGAAGCCAGGAACCGGCCCCGGCTCCCCCGGCTCCTGTGGAACAATACTTCCTCGACCGGTTCATGCTCGCCCCACGCGACTCGGTCGTGCTCCTCAGTCATGAGTTTGTGGTCTCCGGTTCCGAACGGGTCTTCCTCGATTCCCTGCGGCTCCGAAACAGGCTCGATTATACGCTGGAGTCCCGGCCGGGCAGGCTGACACTGCACCGCGGTCGAATTCGGTCCGGAGCGGCGGATACACTCTCGCGGCGGACCCTGTTGGTCCGCTACCGGGCGCTCCCTCTGGCGTTCAAACCATCCTACTCCCATCGCGAGATTGTCGTGAAAAGCGACTCTTCCGCGGGCCGACAGGTCAGGACCACAAGGCCTCCCGGAGGATTTTCGATCGACGATCTGTTCGGCGCAAACCTCCAGAAGAGCGGCAGCATCGTCCGGGGCCTGACGGTCGGCACCAACCGGGATCTTTCGCTCAACTCCGGTTTCCGGATGCAGATGGCGGGAAATCTTTCGCGCGACCTGGAGGTTGTCGCCGCGTTGACGGATGAAAATTCGCCGATCCAGCCCGAAGGAACGACCAGGACGCTCCAGGAGGTGGACAAAGTGTTTGTGGAGCTTCGCGGAACCGATCTCTCCGCCACCCTGGGCGATTTCAGCCTGGGGCTGGCCGGAAATGAATTCGGCGGTCTCAACCGGAAATTGCAGGGAGCGAAAGGGACGGCCTCCTACCGGACGGGCGGCACAGAAGGGGAGCTCCTGCTCGCCGGGGCGGTACCGAGGGGGAAGTTCACAACCAATCAGTTCGACGGTGCGGACGGCGTCCAGGGTCCCTACCGGCTGGCCGGGCAGAACAACGAGCGCGACATCCTCGTGCTGGCGGGAACCGAACGCGTCTATGTCAACGGCGAGCGGATGGCGCGGGGGGAAACCGGCGACTATGTGATCGATTATGCGACCGGGGAGGTGACGTTTACTCCGAGGCGCTTCATATCGCGCATCTCCCGCATCGTGGTCGATTTCGAGTTCACCGACCGCCAGTTCAGCAGGACGCTCGTCGCGGGTAAATCCGGCGCGAGCTTTTTGGATCGCCGCCTGACGTTCGGGGCGGAGGTGCTCGTCGAAAACGACAACCAGGATTCGCCGGTCGACGTGACTCTCGGCGATTCGGACAGGGCGGTTCTCCGCGACGCCGGCAACGACAGGAACAAGGCGGTGCGCAGCGGCGTGACGTTCGCGGGACCGGGCAAGGGGCAGTACGTCCGGGTCGACACGGTCGTCACGACCGGCTCCGGCGCCGATAGTTCGATCTTCTTCTACCGGTTCGCGCCTTCGGATTCGCTGAACGCGGTCTACAGCGTCGCCTTCAGTTATGTGGGGGCGGGAAACGGCGACTATGCGATCCTCTCGCTCGGCCGGTTTCAATTTGCCGGACTCCGCCAGGGAAGCTATTCCCCCATCAGGTTTCTTCCCATGCCGGCGGCACACCGCCTGGCGGACTTCGGCCTCGGGGCGAAGGTGACCGACGAGCTCACCATCGGGGCGGAGTATGCGCTCTCGGACTACGATGCGAACCGGTTCTCGCCGATCTCAGACGGGGAGAACCGGGGCCCTGCGGCGGCGTTCAATCTGCGCTTCGGCTCGAAAAACCTTCGCCTGGCCGGGCGCGATCTGGGAGCTCTCGATCTCACTCTGAAAGAGCGCTATGTCGACAGGCGATTTGTCCCGGCCGACCGCGTCAACGAAATCGAATTCAACCGCAAATGGAACATCGTCGACTCCTCGCGCCTGGACGAGGAACTGCGCGAGGGCGCGATCGTCTACCGGCCGGGACAGGCGCTCTCATTCTCGGGCGGGCTCGGTTGGATGAAAAGGGGGGAGCCGTTCCTGTCGAGGCGCATCACCGCATCGGCGAACCTGTCCGGGGAGGGAGCACCGCGTGCGAGCTACGATCTTGAACTCATCAGAAGCCGGGACGGATCCCTGGACGACCGGGGCGAGTGGTTCCGTCACAAGGCCCTTGCGGAGCAGACGATCGGATTGTTCACGCCGGGGATCGCGTACAACGGCGAGGTTCTGCGCAGCACCCCCCTCTCTGCGGATACGTTGAAACATGCCAGTTTCCGGTTTCAGGAAATCGCGCCGCGTTTCCGGATCGACAGCCTCGGCAGGATGTCGCTTCGGGGAGAGATCGCCTGGCGATGGGAGGACTCGATTTCCTCCGGGGCCCTCCGGCCCGCGTCGACGTCGTTGACGGAGCGCGTCGGCTGGGGGTTGCAGGAATGGAACTCGCTTTCCACGTCGCTCGATCTGACCCTCCGGAAGAAGGTGTCTCTCGAGCCCTTTCGCCGGCCCGGTCAATCCGATTTCCAGGACATCCTCATTCGCTCCCACACCTCGGCCGCTCCTTTCCGGAGGGGGATCGAGGCCGACATTCTCTATGAGCTTGCCACCGAGCAATCGGCGAAGCTCGAACGGGTCTATCAGCAGGTGCAGAAGGGGCAAGGGAGTTATGTCTACCTCGGAGACGTGAACGGCAATCATCTGGTCGACGATGCGGATTTCCGCCTGGCGAGATTCGACGGCGACTATATCAGCGTGACGGTGCCCGCAGACGAGCTTCTCCCGGTCATCGACCTGAAAGCGGGCACGCGCTTGCGGCTGAACGGCAGCCGTCTCTTCGCAGGCGGCGACTGGCCGGGGAAGATCCTCGCCGCCCTCTCCTCCGAAACGTATGCCCGCGTGGACGAAAAAAGCAGCGAACCCGACAGGAAACAAATTTACCTTCTCCACTTCAGCCGCTTCCTCGACGACCGGACCACCATCGCGGGGAGCAACCTCTTCTCCCAGGATCTCTATCTTTGGGAGAACAACCCGGAGTATTCTCTCCGGTTGCGGTACAGCCAGCGGAGAGGATTGACAAAGTACGCTCTGGCGGATGAAAACACCTTTTCGGACGAGCGCTCGGTGCGGGTCCGGTGGCAGCCGGTGAGGGAGTTTTCCAACCAGACCGACCTGATTCAAAAGAAGGACCTTCTCAGTTCCCCTCAATCCGACTACCGGGTTCGCAGCATCCTCTCCCGTAGTATAGAGACCGACTGGACCTACCGGCCCGAACAGAGCGTTGAAATGGGGATAAAAGTCACGACGGGCGAAGCTCTCAATT
The DNA here is from genome assembly GCA_036522515.1 of Bacteroidota bacterium. NCBI lineage: Bacteria > Pseudomonadati > Bacteroidota > Bacteroidota bacterium. Next base: position 42,169 of record DATDFQ010000049.1, on the reverse strand, counting down.
TTGACACGTCGCGCGCGAGTCTTAACACCGAATCGATCCGGGGTGTCTACTCGCTCGCCGGAAAAGGGCAGGTCCGGGCTGAATTCACGAGAGAGGAGGTGACGCTGGCCCGGGCAGGAGGGATCCTCCCGTTCGAACTCACCGGGGGAAAAGTCGGCGGGCAGTCGTGGCTCTGGCATGTGGGAATGGATTACCGGTTGACGCAGTTCATCCAGAGCACGATCTCGTACGACGGCCGGAGCGAAGGCGGATCTTCTCCCGTGCATACAATGAAAGCAGAAGTTAGAGCATTCTTCTAAGGTGATTCCTTTCACCCGGGGAATTCGCGGAACGCGGGACCGCTTCCGTTCCCGGAAAAATGTTCCACGAGGTTTCACACGCGGAGCCGCCGGGATCGCACGCGCGGGAATTTTCGCGGGGACGCCGTGTCGCGTCGCGGAAAATTTTTTTCGAGCGTCATTTTTGCCTTGCTTTTCTTTTCCAATATGTCTATTATTAGTCCACGCTGTCCTCTCGGACACGCGCCGTCGCAATCGCTTACCGATCAGGTCGTTCATCAGTAGTGAGGAAATCCTGGAGGGGGATGTGACATCATCATCGCCGTTGTACTTCACACGCACGACAATTCCTGAGGTAGTTCCACAGACCACGATTCTTGGACGATGACAATTTATGCTTGAAGATATTGCAACGCTCGAAAGTGCAAGGGTTGCAAACGCGCTGAAGAAGAAGGGCAAGGTTGAGGGAGAGAGAGACAGAAACGGCGAGCAGGGAGCCCCGGAGTCGCGAACGAAAGTGTACTGCACGTCGTTCGATTCGCGCATCGGAAGAATTTATGTGGCGTCGACGGAGAGAGGTGTTTGCAAGATCAGCGTGCCGCGGGAATCGCGGAAAGATTTTTTTGAATGGCTGAAGGAACACTGCGACGTCGAGAGCGTCATCGACAACAGGGCCCGCAACAAGGAGGTCATCGACCAGCTGACACGGTACTTCAACGGAAAGCTGGCAAAATTCACCTGTTCGGTCGATCTGATCGGCACCCCCTTCCAGATCCGGATCTGGAAAGAGCTCTCGAAGATTCCCTACGGCAGCACGATCACCTATAAACACCTTGCAAAACGGGTCAGCGCTCCGAAGGCCTTTCAGGCGGTGGGCCGGGCGAACGGAGCAAACCCGCTCCCGATCATCGTACCGTGCCACCGGGTCCTCGGCACGGATGGGGCGCTTGTCGGTTACTCGTGCGGGATCAAAACCAAGGAGTTCCTCCTTCGCCTGGAGGGCGCGATTATCCTGTAGGGGCCCGGCCTCGTGACGCGCACGGCGTCCGCCGCCCGCACGGCCGTACCGTCCATCCCGTCCGTCCTCCTCTTCACAACGCCGGTCTTCCGGTACACCATCCCCCGTAGCTCAACACGATGACGATCCCGCTTGACGAGTTGAATCCGAGGCAGCAGGAGGCTGTCAGAACCGTCGAAGGTCCCCTCATGGTTGTCGCGGGCCCCGGAAGCGGCAAGACGCGCGTCCTCTCCTACAGGATCGCCCATTTGATCGGCATGGGAGTCCCCGCCTATTCGATTCTTGCGCTCACGTTCACCAACAAGGCCGCGAGCGAGATGAAAGAGCGGATCACGAGGCTGGTCGGGGCGAAGAGCGCCCAGCTCTGGATGGGGACGTTTCATTCCCTCCTCGCGCGGCTGCTGCGAATCGAATGCGAACAGATCGGATTCACCAGCAACTTCACTATTTACGATTCCCAGGACAGCCAGGCGCTGATCAAGCGCATCATGAACTCGCTGGGGATTCCCTCGCAACAATTCAACCCCCAGGCGATCAGGTCGCGAATCAGCGGGGCCAAGAACGAGTTCATTTCCCCCGTGGAGTACCGGCGTCTCGCCTCGGACGTCTTCGAGGAGAACACCGCGTCCGTCTATGAGGAGTACCAGGCCGGGTTGAAGCGCAATAACGCCATGGACTTCGACGACCTGCTCGTGCGTCCGATCGAGTTATTCAGCGGCCATCGCAAGACCCTGCTGAAGTACCAGGACCGGTTCCGGTTCATCCTCGTCGACGAGTACCAGGATACGAACCATGCCCAGTACTCGCTGGTGAAGCAACTCGGCGAGCGCCACAGGAACGTCTGCGCCGTCGGGGACGACGCGCAGAGCATTTACGCCTTCCGCGGCGCCGACATCCGCAATATCCTCGATTTCGGACGGGATTATCCGGAGGCCAAAATCATCCGCCTCGAACAAAACTACCGCTCGACAAAGACCATCCTGGCGGCGGCGGACCAGATCATCAAAAAGAATGTCGACCAGTTGTCAAAGGACCTCTGGACCGCGAACCCCGCCGGCGAATTGATCACGGTCCTGGAATGCGAAGACGACCGCCACGAGGCCGCGGCGGTCGCCTCCTCGATCGTCGGGGAATGCCGGAAGTCGAAGGCCGACCTCTCCCAGGTAGCGGTCATGTACCGGACAAACGCCCAATCCCGTTCCCTCGAAGACGCGCTCCGGCGGAACAGCATCCCGTACGTCATCGTCGGCGGGGTGGAGTTTTACCAGAGGAAGGAGATCAAGGACGTCCTGGCATACCTCCGGGTCCTGGTCAACGCCTCCGATAACGACAGCCTGCTGCGAATCCTCAACTACCCCGCCAGGGGGCTTGGCGACGTCGCCGTGAAGCGGCTGGTCGAGTTTGCGAAGGCCGCCGGGATCGGACTTCTTGGGGCCGCGGCGAGGGCGGGAGAAATTTCCGGACTTTCCGCTTCCGCCCGGGCGGCGATGGCGGGAGTCGCAGCCCTCTTCCGGAAGTACGCCGGACTCAAGCAGGAAATCTCCCCGAGCGAGCTCGTCCGCTCGATGATCGACGAACTGGGGATCCTGCCGCTCCTCAAGGCGGAGGGAACTCCGGAAGCGATGGCCCGGTGGGAGAACGTGCAGGAGCTCCTTTCCGCGATCACCGAGTTCGGCGCCGGAGGGAAGCGTTCACTCGAGGAATTCCTGCAGGAGGTCTCCCTCCTCTCGGACATCGACCAGTGGGACGATTCGCACAACGCCGTCACGCTCCTGACGCTCCACAGCGCGAAGGGCCTTGAGTTCCCCGTCGTGTTCATCACGGGGCTCGAGGAGGGGCTGCTTCCGTTCTACAGCCCGACATCGGACAGAAAAGAGATCGAGGAAGAGCGGCGGCTCTATTATGTCGGCGTGACGCGGGCGATGCGCAAGCTTTACCTGAGTCATGCCAGGGTCCGTTTCAGGTTCGGCGAGGCGTCCTCGCAGTCGCCTTCCCGGTTTCTCGAGGAGGTCGACCCCGCTTTGCTCGAAATTGTTCACGGCGGGGGGTACAGGGTTCCGCATCCGGCCGGTTTCCGGAACCGCGCTGCGCGCGACCGTTTTTCGCGGAACGATGCCGCCGATGAGGGCGACCGCTTCTTTCCGGATCCTCCCGGGCCTGATCCGGCGGCCCCGGAGCCGGGCGGTTTCGGCGCCGGCGGAGGAGACGACGCCCTCCCCCTGAGGGTCGGAGGCCTGGTGGATCATGAAGTGTTCGGCAGGGGCCGGGTGGAGGGGCTGTCAGGGTCGGGCGATTCTCTCAAGGCGGTCATCCGGTTCCAGTCGGTCGGGAGGAAAAACCTTCTCCTGAAGTACGCCCGGCTCAGGATTATCTGAGTCTTGATTGCAAAGCGGAAAATTCGTACGTTTTAAGAACACCATGGATTCTCACAAGCCATCTCACCCTGAGCAGGACAACCGCATCCCCACCGGAGAGGAGGGGAAGCCGGGCACGGACAAGATTGAGAGCCAGAGGGAAGCCCGCATAGCGAGCACGGCCCAGGGGGTTTCCGGATTCGTGGAGTCTCTTGTCAACAAGGGAATCGTCTCCCGAAAAATGGTCAACGACGCCCTGACGAGGAAGAAGCTGCAGGGCGATACGGACAAGCGCCGGCTGTTTCAGGTTCTCATCGAGGATTTCGCGGCCGACCGTGAACGGGTCTACGACGAGTTCGCGAGGTACTATTCCTTCAAGCGGATCGACCTCTCCGCGCTCGGGATCGACGGAGACAAGCTCCTGTTCATCAACCGGACGCTCGAGCAGCTTCCCCAGAGGCTCCGGGAATCCGCGACGGCGAACAAGGTTCTTCCGCTTCAGGTGGCGGAAGGGGACCCCTCCAAACTCCAGGTCATCACCCCGAATCCGGCCAATGCCGATATTTCCCAGATTGCCCGCGGATTTCCCTACTCGAAGTATGAGATCTATTACGTTCCCTCGAACGATTTCGAGGAACTGGCCAGGCAGCTCATTGTCGAGCAGCAGAGTCGCCCGAGCGAGAAATCGGTCGATTACATCGACGAAGACCAGCAAAACGTCATCGACGAGCTCGAGGAGGAGATCCGCAAGGGCCACCTCGGCGAGCTGGTCGATAACCTCCTTGCCGATGCCGTTCGCATCAATGCGAGCGACCTCCACGTCATTCCGAGGGCCGCGCGGAAGACGGAAGTCCACTTCCGGATCGACGGCCATTTGACCCTCTGGCAGACGATCGACGATCTGCGCGCGGACGCCGTATCCGCCGTGATCAAGGACGTGGCGAAAGGGACCGACCGGTTCGAGCGAAACATGGCTCAGGACGGCTTCATCCAGAAGACGATCGACAATAAGATCGTCCGCTTCCGCGTGTCGATCATCCCGATGGTCGGGAAGGAATTGCGCGTCAAGTTTGAGTCGATCGTCATCCGGGTGCTCCGCGACCCGGAAGCGTCGATCACCGTCGACAACATCGGATTCCAGCCGGAGGCCCTCGAGCGGTTCAAGAAGGCGATCGACAAACCGTACGGGATTGTGATCCTGACCGGCCCGACCGGCAGCGGCAAGAGCACGACGCTTCTGGCGGCGATCAGGGCGGTGATGGATCCGACGCTGAATGTCATCACCGTGGAGGACCCGGTGGAATACTTCATCGACGGTGCCCGCCAGGTGAAGCTGAACCCCAAGCTCGATTTCGAAGGAGCCCTGAGGGCGATCCTGCGCCACGATCCGGATATCGTGATGGTAGGGGAGATCCGCGACAAGACGACGGCCGACATGGCGATCAAACTTGCCAATACCGGCCACCTTACCTTCTCGACCCTTCACACAAACGACGCGCCGAGCGCGATCGCCCGGTTGTACAAGATGGGGCTTGAACCGTTCCTCCTCGCCTACTCCCTCAACATTATCGTGGCCCAGCGGCTCCTCAGAAAGCTTTGTGACCGATGCAAACTTGTCGACAGGGAGGTGCTGCCGATCAGCCTCGAGAAGCTCGGTTTTCCGAAGGCTGATATCGAGTCCACAGTATTTTTCCGGCCCGTGGGCTGCATCCATTGCCATGGCGGCTACAAGGGCCGCATCGCCATCCATGAAGTGCTCTACTTCACGCCTGAAATCCGGCGCCTGATACTCGAAGCCGGGAACACGATCAACGAGGGCGCGATCAGGCAGACCGCAATGCAGGAGGGGATGAAGACGCTCCGGGACGCCGCGTTCGACCTGTTGCGAAAGGGGATCACGACGACGGAGGAAGTCGCGGGAACGACGACTGAAGATTGAGTCTTGCGGAGGGGGGGGTTGGGTAGGGTCTTATTTTGTCATCCTGAGCGAAGCGAAGGATCTTGCAGGTCGGAAAGACGAGATCCTTCGGTCGCTACGCTCCCTCAGGATGACATGTTGGGTGAAATTGGGGCAGTACCAGGCGTTGCATCTGTCGCAGGACTTTACTAAGTTGTCGCAAGTTCGGATTTTAACCTCACCAGGACGGGTCTTACCATGGATCGCTACGTTGCAGCGGCGACATTCGTGAATGAAGTCGAAGCGGAACTCGCACAGGCTACTCTGGCCGCTGCGGGTATCGAGTCGTTCCTGAAATTCGAAGATATCGGCGGGATGCTCCCTTCCCTCCAGGAGAGCGAGGGGATCCAGGTCCTGGTGGACGAAAAACACCTCGTCGAGGCTCAGGCCGTCCTGAACGATCAGGCAACCGAGCCGACCGACACTCAACCCCCCCTCTAACCCACTCCCGGACGGAACCGCCTCCCCGTGTCACCGATCCCCGGCATCGCCGATGCTTAAACAACTGTTCCGGAGGAAGGGCCTCGACGCGCTTCTCCACGAGAGCGAGACCCCTCAGCATCAGCTGAAGCGGGCGCTTGGCGCCTTCGACGTGGTGATGCTCGGCATCGGGGCGATTATCGGAGCGGGCATCTTTGCGACCGTCGGCACTGCGGCGGCGGGAGACGCCGCCCGGCTCGGGGCGGGCCCGGCGCTTATGCTGTCGTTCGTCCTCACCGCTGTCGCCTGCGGATTCGCGGCATTATGCTACGCCGAATTTGCCGCGATGGTTCCCATCTCCGGAAGCGCCTACACCTATTCGTATCTGACTCTCGGCGAATTCATCGCCTGGATCATCGGCTGGGACCTGATCATCGAATATGCCGTGGGAAATGTCGCGGTCGCCATCAGCTGGGCCAATTATTTCAAGACCTTTATCGGCGGCTTCGGACTCCTCGTCCCGGATTGGCTGTCGACCGACTACCGGACGGCTGCGAGAATTCCGGGCCTGTTCGAGAACGCCCCCCATGTCTTCGGCATCCCGATCGTCTTCAACATCCTCGCGTTTGGAATCGTGGCCGCCATCACGATCGTCCTCGTCATCGGGATACGGGAGAGCGCGAGGGCCAATACCGGCATGGTTCTCCTGAAGCTGCTCGTCCTCGGATTTTTCGTCCTGGTCGGATGGAAGTATGTGAAGCCCGAAAACTGGCATCCGTTCGCTCCGAACGGCTGGGAAGGGGTTCAGGCGGGTGCGGCTGTGGTTTTTTTCGCGTATATCGGCTTCGACGCCGTTTCGACGGTGGCGGAGGAGGTCCGCAACCCCAAGCGCGACCTTCCGATCGGCATCATCGGTTCGCTGATCGTCTGTACGGTGATCTACATCATCGTCGCCGCAGTCTTCACCGGAATCATTCCGTATCCCGCACTGGTGAAGACCCTCGCGACGCAGCAGGCCGAGCCGCTGATCCTTGCGCTCCGGTATGCGCACATCGAAAACTGGGAGAGTCTGATTGTGGGGATCGTCGCGTTCGGTTCCGTCGTCGCGCATACGGCGGTGCTCCTCGTGTTCCAACTCGGGCAGCCGAGAATTTTCTTCTCCATGGCGCGCGACGGGCTCCTTCCCCCCACGTTCGCAAAGGTGCACCCGAAATACCGGACCCCTCACGTCACAACGATCCTCACCGGCGTCGCCGTGGGGGTCTGCGCGATGTTCACCAGTATCGACGAGATGGTCGACCTGACGAATATCGGGACGCTGTTCGCGTTTATCCTGGTCTGTGTCGGGATTCTGATACTGCGCGTGCGGGATCCGCACAGGCCGAGAGGATTCCGGACCCCATGGGTTCCGGTCATACCGATCCTGGGGATCCTTTCCTGCCTCTACCTTGTGCTCGGTTTGCCCACCATCACGATCATGCGCTTCCTCATCTGGCTGGCAATCGGGATGGTGATCTACTTCCTCTACGGATTCAAGAAGAGCCTGCTTCGAAAGGATTCACTCTAGTGTCATCCTGAGGAGCGTAGCGACGAAGGATCCCGGTTCGCTCGAGGTATTGGTAGCCGCGATCTTCAGATCGCGGTGTCATGGACGCAGCCTAAAGGCTGCGGCTACCGACTCCTTGCCGGGACGACAAAGCAGGGAGGTTACGTTTCGCCGAGGTAGGCCTTCCGGACTTCCTCGTTCTTCGCGATATCGGCCGCTTTTCCCTCGATCACGACCTGTCCCGTTTCGATCACGTAGGCGTAGTGGGCTATCTGGAGCGCAAGGTGCGCGTTCTGCTCGACGAGAAGGATCGTCATTCCGAGTTCGCGGTTGATCTCGACGATCCTCTCGAAAATCGTCTTGACGAGGATCGGGGCGATGCCGAGGGAGGGTTCGTCGAGCAGGAGAAGCCGGGGCCGTGTCATCAGCGCCCTGCCGATGGCGAGCATCTGCTGTTCCCCGCCGGAAAGAGTCCCCCCGGCCTGCTTGAGTCGCTCCTTCAGGCGCGGAAATATCGAGAACACGTAATCGATGTCCTTCTGAATTTCCGCCCGGTCTCGCCGGAGGTACGCCCCCATTTCCAGATTCTCCTTCACCGTCAGGTTGGCAAAAATCATCCTTCCTTCCGGAGCGTGCCCGATCCCGAGAATGACGATTTCATGAGGGGGTTTGTTCGTGACGTCGGAATCTTCGAACCGTACCGCCCCTCCGGACGCCCTGACAAGACCGGAGATCGTGCGGAGCGTGGTGGTCTTCCCCGCCCCGTTTGCGCCGAGCATCGTGACGATCTGACCCTTGCCGATCGAGAGCGAGATCCCCTTGATCGCATGAATCGCGCCGTAATGGACGTGAAGCTTTTCAATATGCAGCATAGGGATCCCCAGGAGCCGGGAGAGAGCTCATGAATCGACCTGCTCCCCGAGGTACGCCTCGATCACGGCCGGATTCTTTCTGATCTCATCCGGACTCCCCTCCGCGATCTTGACCCCGTAGTCGAGCACGATGATGTGTTCGCAAATGCCCATCACGACCTTCATGTCGTGCTCGATCAGAAGGATGGCGATATCGTACCGCTCCTTCACAAGCCGGATGAGCCTCATGAGGTCGATTTTTTCCGTGGCATTCATCCCCGCGGCCGGTTCGTCGAGCAGCAGGAGTTTCGGCTTGGTGGCGAGCGCCCGGACGATCTCCGCCCGCCGCTGGTCGCCGTAGGGGAGGGAGGTCGCAGGCTCGTTCATGACCGAGCGGAGGTTGAAGAGCTCGAGGATCTCCGTAATGTACTCGCGTATCGCCCGCTCCTCCTCATGAAAACTCTTCAACTGCAGGATGGAGTCGCGGAATCCGTGCCGGAGATTCTTGACGAGGGAAACCTGAATGTTCTGAAGCACGGTCAAACTCGGAAAGAGACGGATGTTCTGGAAGGTCCTTCCGATGCCGATCGATGCGATCTGGTACGGTTTCAGGCCGGCGATGTCCTTCCCGTCGAACGTCAGGCTCCCGGAGGTCGGCCGGTAGACTCCCGTGATCATGTTAAAGACCGTGGTTTTCCCGGCGCCGTTGGGGCCGATCATTCCCAAAAGGTCCCTCGGGCCGATGGCGATATCCAGGACGGAGACCGCGGTCAGGCCTCCGAACTTCATGGAACAGGTTTTCAGTTCAAGAATGTTCATCCGGAGCCATCGTTACGCGGGAACGGTCCTCTTCCGGAACCGCCGGACCAGGTTCTTCAGGGAAAGGCGCTTCCCGAAGAGCCCCTGCGGCCGGGTGATCATGATGATGATCAGGGAAAGGGAATAAATCACCATCCGGTACTCCGCGATGGAGCGGAGGGCTTCCGGAAGGATTGTCAGCAGGACTGCGGCGATGATCACGCCGATGGTGTTGCCCATTCCCCCGACGATCACCATCACGACGATTTCGATCGAACGGAGGAAACTGAACTGCTGGGGATTGATGTAGGAAACGAAGTGGGCGTAGAGGCCGCCGGCGATCCCCGCGAAAAACGCCCCGGTGACGAAGGCGATCACCTTGTACTTTGTGGTGTTGATCCCCATCGCCTGCGCGGCGATTTCGTCGTCCCGGACCGCGAGGAACCCCTTCCCGTAGGAGGAATTCACCAGGTTTGAAATGATGAAGACCACCAGGGCGACTCCGCCGTAGACCCAGAAAAAATTACTCAGTTTCGGGATCCCCGTGAACCCCCGGGCGCCCCCCAGGAAATCAAGATTTTGAATGACGACGCGGATGATCTCCCCGAAGCCGAGCGTCGTGATGGCGAGATAATCGCCGCGGAGCCGAAGGCTCGGGATTCCGACCGTCAATCCGGCGAGGGCAGCCGTCACACCGCCTGCGATCAGCGCGAGCGGCAGAATCGCCAGGCTTGCGCCCTCCCCGGGGGAGGCGCCGAGCGTCGTCGAGATGAGCGCGGCCGTGTACCCCCCGATCGCCATGAACCCGGCGTGTCCGAGTGAAAACTGTCCCGTGAATCCGTTGATAAGGTTGAGGCTCGTGGCAAGGATGATATTGATGCCGATGTAAACGATGATCTGCAGGAAATAGGGGTTGATCTGGGACTGGTAGAGCGAAATGATGAAGCTGAGGACTATCGCACCGAGAAGCAGCGCCTTCGTCGAATGGTCTTTCATCGTCAGACCTTTTCGGCTTCGTACCGGCCGAAGATGCCTGAAGGCCTGAAGAGAAGAATCAGGATGAGGATCCCGAACGCGATCGCGTCCCTGTAGGTGGGGGAGAGGTATCCGGTCACGAATGTCTCAAGCAGCCCGATGATGAATCCACCCAGGGCTGCGCCCGGGATATTGCCGATCCCCCCGAGGACGGCGGCGATAAACGCCTTGAGTCCGGGAAAGACTCCCATGAGGGGATTGATGCTCGGGTAGAGGCTCCCGCAGAGGATTCCCGCCGCAGCGGCGAGACTCGATCCCAGCATGAACGTGAAGGAAATTACCGTGCTGATATTGATTCCCATCAGGCTTGCCGCGGTCTGGTTGTAGGAGACCGCCCGCATCGCGGTCCCCATCCTTGTTTTTTGCACGACAAACCGGAGGAGGATCATGAGAACGACCGCCGTTCCGATCACGATCACGGGAGTCGAGTTCAGGACGAGGTTCGGCGTATTAATGAGCACCGTCGAGGGGAGGAGGGTGGGGAATGATTTTGGATCCGGTCCGAACACGAGCTGCCCGCCGAACTCGAGAAAGAGCGACACGCCGATGGCCGTGATCAGGATGGTGAGCTTCGGCCTGAACCGGAGAGGCTTATACGCCAGTTTTTCGATCGTGACTCCGAGGATCGAGCAGACGAGCATGGCGAGAAGAAGGGTGAGCGGCCCGGCCAGAAAAAGCGAACCCCCTACGAGGGGGATGATGTGGGGGGCGGCGTAATACCCTACGAACGCGCCCACCATGAAGACGTCGCCGTGCGCGAAATTGATGAAGCGCAACACCCCATAGACCATCGTGTAGCCGAGTGCGATAAGCGCATAGATGCTGCCGAGGGAAATGCCGTTGATGACCTGCTGGAGCAGTTCGCTCATGCGCGCCGGGAACGGTGATCGTTACGGAGTCGGATGGTCAGGGCCGGATCGTCTCTTTGAGGACCAGCTTGCCGTCCTTGATCGTCAGGATGACGGCCGATTTCGTCGCATTGCGCTCGCTGTTCAGCGTAATCGTTCCGGTGACTCCGTCGTAGTCCTTGGTCGCGGCGATCGCATCGCGCAGTTTGGGGCCGTCGGTCGTCCCGGCGCGCCGGATCGCCTCGATCAGGATCCTAGCCGCGTCGTAGCTGAGCGCGGCAATGGCATCGGGAGTTTCGTTGTACTTGGCGCGGAATTTCTTCACAAAATTCTGGACAACCTCGCGTGTATCTTCGGTGCTGTAATGGTTGGCATAGAACGTCCCTTCCATCGCCGCCCCGCCGATCTCGAGCAGCTTCGCGGAGTCCCACCCGTCCCCTCCCATGAACGGCACGGTGATATTCAGTTCACGCGCCTGCTTGACGATCAGAGCAGCTTCGTTGTAGTAACCCGGCACGACGATGATATCGGGTTTAGCGGCCTTGAGGGCCGTCAGCTGCGCCTTGAAATCGGCGTCCCCTTCGCTATAGGCCTGTTCGGCCACGACCTCGCCGCCCATGTTGGTAAAACTCTTGGTAAAATACTGCGCGAGACCGACGCTGTACTCGTTTTTCACATCTTTCAGAATCGCCGCCTTTTTCATCTTCATGCTGCCGCTGACAAACCGGGCGATGACATCTCCCTGGAATTCGTCGATGAAACAGCAACGGAAAATGTAATCCCCGACCTGGGTGACTTTCGGATTGGTGGAGGAGGGAGAGACCATCGGCACGCCGTTCGACTGGCAGATCGGAGCCGCCGCCAGGCTCCGGCTGGAAGCGACTTCACCGACGACGGCCTTGACGCCGTCCCGTGTGATCAGCTTGGTCACGACCGTCGCCGCCTCTTCGGGTTTCGATTGGTCGTCTTCCACAATCAGCTTGATCTGTTTGCCGAGCACCCCGCCTGCCGCGTTCGTCTCCTCGACGACGAGCTTCGCCCCCTTGTCCGTCGATGTTCCGAATGTCGCCGCGGTGCCGGTGAGCGAGGAATACTCGCCGATCCGGATCTCCTGGTCGCCTCCGCCTCCGCCGCATCCGGGCAAAGCGGGAATCCCCACAAGGGCGACCGCCGCCGCTAAGAGGAACATGAACCGGAGGGATGCCGGCGGGAGAGTGGCGCTACCGAGCCTGAACAATGGACGCATGGAGATACTCCTTTTCAAGAAAGTCGTGATTCAATCGTGAGCCGACCGGGACCGGAACAATTCGGAAAGTATAGTAAAAAATCCATTCGAATCAAAACATCCCCCATCGCGCGTCGTGCCTCAATCCGGGCGAACTTGTCATCCTGAGGGAGCGTAGCGACCGAAGGATCCCGTTCGTTCGGCCGGGAAGATCCTTCGCTTCGCTCAGGATGACATGGGAGGACCCAGGATGACAATATCAGGATGAAACCCCGTCCCATCCCGCTCTCGCGCCGGGGGTTCAACGGTTGGCCGGGCGCGGGGTGACGACAATACTCTGGTTTCCACCGGCGTCCACCGACTGGACTCCGAAGATGAAATCGTCTTTTGAAACCGGCAGGAGGGCGGTGGTGTCCTTCGTGAACAGGCTGTGTTGCCAGACGGGGGCGGTGGTCTCCCGGTACCGGATCGCATAGCCGGCGAGGTCCGGTTCCCTGTTCCTTCGCCATCGCAATTGGGTGTCGTACCCGAGGTCGCGTGTCACCATCTCAACACTGTCGGGAGCGGAGGGCGCAAGCGCGAGGGAGGCGAGCGCGGCGGCGTTCACCCTGGCCACGCGTGCGCAATATCCCGCGTCGACAAATTCGGGCAGATCGCCGTAGGCACGGTCCCTCTCCGACCGTACGTTCTGGTGCTGATGATCGAAATTCTCGGCCGATTCGGTCAACCGGACGGCGGGAAATCCCCGTGCATGGAAGGACGAATGGTCTCCGCCGCGGAGAAAACGGTCCCCCCGGTAGATCATCGTGACCGCAAAATTCGGGACAAAAAGTTCCCCTGTCTCCTTGACATACCGCGCGAGCGCCCGCGACCCGCCGTCATTTTCCAGGCCGAGCTGATTCCGCCGGCGGAACGCCGCACCCGTATCGGCCGGGCTGTAGGCCTCCGAAAAAATCCGGACCGACGTGCTCTCAATCCTTCCGTCTCCTCCCCGGCTGCTTCCGACGATGTCGTTATTCAGGACACCTTCGAGCCGCCATCCGCCCGATGAGGCGGCCCTTGCCGCCTCGGTCGAGCCGAGCAGGCCCTGTTCCTCGCCCGCGAACGCGGCGAAGACGATCGTTGCCCTGAATTGATACTTGCTCATGACCCTGGCGAGTTCGAGGACCAGAGCGGTGCCGCTGCCGTCGTCGTCCGCACCCGGCGCCTCGCCCGTTGAATCGAGCGCGTCGCTGATCCGGGAATCGTAGTGGCCTGAAATGAGAAAAATCCTTTCCGGGGCCTGCGAAACGGCGGGCCGGAGAGTCGCGATCACATTCACGATGTTCACCGGACGGGGAACACGCCTGGAAAGGGGGGCGATCGACTCCTGGAATTCCACCGTCATGCGCCCGTGGCTCGCCCCCGCATGACGAAGGAACTCCCCCTTGATCCAGCGGCGCGCCGCACCGATGCCTCGGGAATCGCTCGTCGTATCGGAGAGAGTGTGGCGTGTCTTGAACCCCACGAGGCGGTCGATGGTCGCGCGGAGAGTGTCGGCGGAAATCTCCGAAACGATCCGTTCGACTGTCGGGTTTCGTCCCGGCTGCTGCCCCGGAGGCTCCCCCAGAGGCTCTGTGCGCGCGAAGGAAGTCGAAAACGTGAGGGTGAAGAGGACGGCGGTACTGAACCGGATAATAGATGTCGCAGGGGCGGCGCATGCCCCGCCCGCAACCCGGGGGTGGTTAAAGAACGAGAGCGGATTTCTCGGCAAGAACCTGCTCGTAGTAAGATTCGTACTGGTCGATGATCTTTTCCGCCCTGAATGTGTCGACTGCTCTGCGCCGGCTTGCCGAGGAGAAGATCTTGTACCTTGCATCGTTTGTGAGAAGCTCGATCGCATACTTTGCCATGCGCTCAACATCCCCGATTTCGGCGATGTAGCCGGTCTCGCCATGGACGATGAGCTCGGGAAGCCCGCCGACGCTCGATCCGACGACCGGCAGTTCGCAGGCCATCGCCTCAAGCGCGGAGAGTCCGAAACTCTCGGACTGGCTGGGAATGAGAAACAGGTCTGAAGCGGAGAGGAGTTCGACCAGCTCGATCTGTTTGCCCAGGAACCGCACATCTTCGACAAGCCCGAGCTCGCGCACGAGTTGCTCGCAACTCGACCGGTCGGGCCCGTCTCCGACCAGGAGCAACTTTGCCGGGATCTTCCGGCGGACGATTTCGAAAATCCGTACGACGTCCTGCACCCTCTTGACCATCCTGAAGTTGGAGACATGGACGACCACCTTTTCCCCTGACGGGGCGAGGGCTTTCCGGACCTTGGCGGCATCGATCCGGCGATATTTCTCGGTATCGACAAAATTCGGTATGACCTGGATCTCTTTGTCGATATGGTAGTTCGTGAGGGTCTTCTCCTTGAGCGAGCGGGAGACGGCGGTGACGCCATCGCTCTTCTCGATGCTGAATTTCATCACGGGGAGGTAGCTCGGTTCGAGCCCGACCAGCGTGATATCGGTGCCGTGAAGCGTGGTAACGATCTTCGGGCCGGTGGCCCCCAGGATCTGTTTCGCGAGATAGGCGCTGATCGCATGCGGGATGGCATAGTGCGCATGGACGATGTCCAGTTTTTCGAATTTCGCAACTTCGACGATTTTGCTCGCCAGAGCGGGGGTGTAGAGGGGGAAATCGAAGAGCGGATATGTGGAAATTTCGACCTCGTGGTAGAGGATATTCCCCACAAATCCGTCGAGCCGTATCGGGACCGCATAACTGATAAAATGGATCTTATGGCCCCGCTGAGCCAGGGCTTTCCCGAGCTCTGCCGCGATGACGCCGCTTCCGCCATATGTAGGGTAGCAAGATATGCCGATATTCATAAAACCTCGGCTAAAGTTACTCAGAAAAGGGCACAAACACAACCGGGGGGAGCTGACTGAACGATCGGAAGGCAACCGGTGTTAGAGTATGTAAGGGTCCTGTCAGAGCTAAGCTATGAAAAAAATTTAATTTCGGTTGGGGATTGCTTTTCGGGGAAAAGTTACTATATTGTAACCCGCTACCCTACCAAATCCTTGAAAATCAACGGTTTCGAGCATACGCGAAAGGATTGAGAATCGTGAAGCAGAAAGCAAAAGTCATTGGCATTGTCATTACCAGCTGTCCCTGCTGTGGAAATCCGATCAACTTCGACCGCCAGGTGACGAAGGTCTGCGCCTATTGCGAGGAAGTCGTCCACATCGACCTTGATAAAGTGGAAGTCAGCCTCCATGGCCCGTCAACTGCCGATAACAAGCGGATGAAAATCAGCATGAACTGAATCTCCTGCGCTTGATTTCGCAGTCTATTTTGCTTATTTTATAGTCAGGTAAAGATTCCGGTGTTCGGAATCTTTTTTTGGTTGTAATCAAGACTAATCCGGTCGGATTTACACGAGGAGAAGATGTTTCAACTGTCGAAGAAAGTTGAATACGGTCTGATCGCGATCCGGCACATCGCGGCCGGTTCCCCGGGGCAGATCCACACCGCCAAAGAAATCGCGGATGCATACCAGATCCCGTTCGAATTGTTGGCGAAAGTGATGCAAAAGCTGGTTCGGAAGGGGTATATCACCTCCTACCAGGGGGTCCACGGCGGATATATTCTCACCCGGAATCCCTGCGAACTGAAGGTCTCGGCGATCATTAATGCGATCGAGGAGAGGCCCACGGTGACCATCATTCAGTGTGAAGCGGATGGTCCCGAAGATTGCATCATCCACCACACCTGCACCATCAAGGACCCCCTCGTGAAGCTTCAGAACAGGATCAACAGCGTGTTCGAGAATTTGACGATTATGGAGATGGTCTGATGAAGCTGCCCGTCTACATGGACTACCACGCCACCACTCCGGTCGATCCCCGCGTTCTGGATGCAATGCTTCCCTACTTCACGGATCTCTTCGGAAACCCGGCAAGCCGGCAGCACCGCTTCGGATGGGTCGCGGAAGAGGCGGTAGAATCTTCCCGGAGCATGATCGCAAAATCGATCGGCGCAGATGCGGGGGAAATCATCTTCACCGCTGGCGCGACGGAGGCGAACAATCTGGCTCTCAAGGGTGCCGCCGAAGCGCTGAGACAAAAAGGCGACCACATCGTGACGGTTCAGACCGAACATCGCTCCGTGCTCGATTCCTGCAGGAAGCTCGAAAAACTCGGGTACCGGGTGACCTGCCTTCCGGTCGACGGACAGGGGGTGGTGGACCTCGGACAGTTGCGAGGCGCCCTGACGCCAAAGACGATTCTCGTTTCGGTCATGGCCGCCAATAACGAAATCGGGACGATCCAGGAGATCGGCGAGATCGGAAAGATTTGTCACCAGCAGGGGATCCTCTTTCACACCGATGCGACACAGGCCATCGGAAAGATTCCCCTCCATGTGAGGGATCAGCATATCGATCTTCTCTCCTGTTCCTCCCACAAGATCTACGGGCCGAAGGGGATCGGGGTGTTATTCGTCAGGAGCTCGACTCCCCGTATCAGGCTCGTAAGCCAGATGGATGGCGGAGGGCATGAGCGGGGGATGCGATCCGGCACTCTCAATGTGCCCGGAATCGTGGGGATGGCGAAGGCCGTCGAACTCTGTCTGGCCTCGCTGCACGAAGAATCCGCCCGGCTCTCGGCCCTGCGGGACGGCATGCTGGATGCGCTCGCGTCGCAACTGGAGGGAGTCTGCCTCAACGGCCACCCGGAGAAACGGCTGCCGAACAACCTGAACATCAGCTTCCTCTCCGTCGACGACAATGCGCTGATGATGAGCATGAAAGACGTCGCGGTGTCGACCGGGTCGGCTTGCAGCACAGCCGATCCGGAGCCGTCCCATGTGCTGAAGGCGCTCCGTCTTCCTGGGGAACGCCTCCACTCGGCGATCCGGTTCGGGCTCGGCCGCTTCACCACCAAAGAAGAAGTGGAGTACGTCGTCGCGCGGGTCGTGGAGCATGTGAACGAGTTGCGAAGGCGTTCCGGCGCCTACCGGACCGCGCGCCAGAATGTCGAATCGAACTGAACAATACTTGAACGGAGAACGGGCATGAAATCTCTTGAAGTGATCACCGGGAACGAATCGGAGTTCCTGAAGTTCCTGAAGAATAAGTTCACGCTGATCCACCTGTCGAACATCTTCTTCCGGGATTTTCATTACGGCGTGATGACCTTTCTCCGGGAGAAGGGGATCAAACTGAAGTATCACGACGCCGAAAAGGTGGCCGCCGAAGCGGCTGCCGCGTTCGAACGGAAGGGAATCTTCAAAAAGATCGACCATCAATCGTGGCTGCTGACGTATCCGGAATTCGCGCTTCCCCGCGTCGAAAAGAAGGCCCCGGCGGCGGCGCAGTGACCCGAAATCATCCATCAAGAACCCGGCATTGAAAAACAATCATCATGACTACTGAACAGAAGACCATAGAGTCGCTTGCCACACAGGACTACAAGTACGGTTTCGAGACGGCGGTGGAGTATGATTCCGTTCCCAGCGGCCTCAACGAGGAGATCATCACGGAGCTCTGGCGCCGGAAGGGCGAGCCCGACTGGATGCTCGAGCTCAGACTGAAGGCTTACCGCCACTGGTCGAAGCTCGAACAAACGGACGGAGAGCCCGGCTGGGCGAACATCCACTACGGTCCCATCGACTATCAGAAGATCTGCTACTACTCGGCTCCGAAAAAAATGCCCAAGCTCGAGAGCCTCGACCAGATCGATCCGGAGGTCCGCCGCACGTTCGAGCGGCTGGGGATTCCCCTCGAAGAGCAAAAACTGCTCTCCGGGGTGGCGGTGGACGCGGTCTTCGACAGCGTTTCCGTGGCAACGACGTTTCGCGTAAAGCTGGCAGAACTCGGGATCATCTTTTGCTCGATGACGGATGCGATCAGGGAGCACCCGGCGCTCGTGCAGAAATACCTCGGTTCGGTGGTCCCCTACACCGACAATTTCTTCGCCGCGCTGAACGCCGCCGTCTTCACCGACGGGTCGTTCGCCTACATTCCAAAGGGCGTGCGCTGCCCCATGGAGCTCTCCACCTATTTCCGCATCAACGCGCGGAACACCGGTCAGTTCGAGCGCACGCTCATCATCGCCGATGAAGGCGCCTCGGTCAGCTACCTCGAGGGGTGCACCGCGCCCATGCGGGATGAGAATCAGCTCCACGCCGCGGTCGTCGAGCTGGTCGCGCACGACAATGCCACCATCAAGTACTCCACGATCCAGAACTGGTATCCCGGCGACAAGGAGGGAAAGGGGGGGATCTACAATTTTGTGACAAAGCGCGGAAAGTGTGCGGGCGCCAACTCGAAAATCACCTGGACCCAGGTCGAGACGGGCGCCGCGATCACCTGGAAATACCCCGGGTGCATTCTCCAGGGCGACAATTCCGTCGGCGAGTTCTATTCGGTGGCGGTGGTGAATAACTTCCAGCAGGCCGACACGGGAACGAAAATGATCCACCTGGGGAAGAACACGCGGAGCACGATCGTCTCGAAGGGGATTTCGGCGGGGCGCGCCCAGAACTCGTACCGGGGGCTCGTGAGAATAGCCAAGAACGCGACAGGCGCGCGCAATTTTTCGCAGTGCGACTCGCTGTTAATCGGCGATCTTTGCGGCGCTCACACCTTTCCCTACATGGAGGTGAAAAACACCTCTTCGAGAATCGAGCACGAGGCGTCGACGTCCAAAATCGGCGAGGATCAGATCTTTTACTGCCGGCAGAGGGGGCTTTCGACCGAGGACGCCGTCAACATGATCGTCAACGGTTTTTGCAGAGAGGTGTTTCGCGAGCTTCCGATGGAGTTTGCCGTCGAAGCGCAAAAACTTCTCGGCATCAGCCTGGAGGGAAGCGTCGGGTAATACGGTTCATGGAACTTATACACTACGAACAGGAAAAGAACAACCAATGATCAACAACGTGAAACAGCCCCTGCTTGAGATCAAGAACCTCCACGCGGGGATCCAGGGGAATGAGATACTTCGAGGCGTGGATTTGAACGTCGGCCTCGGCGAAGTGCATGCAATCATGGGCCCGAACGGCTCGGGCAAGAGCACGCTCGCGCAGGTCCTCGCCGGAAGAGAAACGTACGGCGTGAATGCCGGGGAAGTCCTCTACCTGGGGAAGGACCTTCTGGCGATGAAACCGGAAGACAGGGCGCGGGAAGGGGTCTTCATGGCCTTCCAGTATCCGGTGGAGATACCCGGCGTGAACAACACCTACTTCCTCAAAGCCGCCCTCAACGCCGTGCGGAAACACCGCGGTCTTGAAGAGCTCGATGCGATGGAGTTTCTCAAGCTCGTGAGGGAGAAGGCGAAATCGGTCGACATGGACGAAACCCTGTTGAACCGTCCGGTGAACCAGGGGTTCTCCGGCGGAGAAAAGAAACGGAACGAGATATTCCAGATGGCCGTGCTTGAACCGAAACTCGCGGTTCTCGACGAGACCGACTCGGGGCTCGATATCGACGCTCTCAGAATGGTCGCCGCCGGGATCAACAAATTGCGGGCGAAGGACAACTCGATCATCGTCGTGACCCACTATCAGCGCCTCCTCGACTATGTCGTTCCGGATTTCGTGCACGTTCTGGTGGACGGCCGGATCGTCAAATCGGGAACCAAGGACCTCGCACTGGAGCTGGAAGAAAAGGGGTACGACTGGGTAAAGGACGAAGCGTCGAAGGTGGAACTTGCCGCGCAGGAGAGCCGCTGACCGATGAGCCAACCAGTCAACAATCAGGGCAAGATGAGCGGGGAGAATCCGGATTCGATCCGGCGGGCTTCAGATCGTGTTTCCGGCGGGGCGGCCGCAAAGAGCTGGTATCTCTCCGCCTTCGAGGCGTTCGAGAAGGGGCTCAACGGGGAAGCCTCCTCGGGCATCCATGCCATCCGGCGGGCGGCGATCGCCCGCTTCGCGGCGCTGGGTTTTCCGACAACCCATGACGAGGAGTGGAAATATACCGATGTCTCATCGCTGGCCGCCGTCCGGTTCCGGCTCCCCTCCCCGTCCGGACTTGATTCGGTCACGCCGGAGCAACTCGAACCTTTCCTGTTCGGAAGCTCTTCGCCGAACACGCTGGTCTGGATCAACGGTCATTTTTCGGGCAGGCACTCCGTCCTCGCACGAACTCCCGCGAACGGCGTCAGGGTGGAAAGCCTGGCAGCGGCCATGAAAAGCGGCGGAGCGGAATTGACGGCGCACCTCGGGAAGTACGCATCGTATCAGGACAACGCGTTTACCGCCCTGAGCACCGCCTTTTTCCAGGACGGCGCTCTCGTCTCGGTCCCCGACGGGACGGTTCTTGAAGATCCGATTCACCTCCTCTTCGTTTCGTCGGATGCCGGCGGCCCGATGGTTTCTCACCCCCGAAATCTTTTTCTGATCGGGCGGAATTGCCAGCTTTCCATCCTGGAGAGCCACAGGAGTCTCACGCCGGGCGCATGTTTTACGAACGGGGTGAGCGAGATCCGGCTCGGGGAAAATTCCGTCCTCGAATACCACCAGCTCCAGGACGAGCGCGACCTGTCCTACCATGTCGGGATGACGCACGCGCACCAGGAACGGAACAGCAATTTCATCTCCCACTCGATTTCGCTCGGCGGGTCGCTGGTCCGGAACAACATCGTCGCGGTGCTGGACGGCGAGGGCGCGGAGTGCACCCTGAACGGTTTGTACCTGACGACCGGAAACCAGCATGTCGACAACCACACGCTGATCGATCACGCAAAACCGCATTGCAACAGCCACGAACTGTACAAAGGGATCCTGGACGGAACCTCCAGGGGCGTGTTCAACGGGAAAATCATGGTTCGCAAAGACGCGCAAAAAACCGACGCGAAGCAAACGAACAAGAACCTCGTTCTTTCCGACGGCGCGTCGATCGACACCAAGCCCCAGCTTGAAATCTTCGCGAGCGACGTGAAATGCACACACGGCGCGACGATCGGGCAGCTGGACGAGGAGGCGGTCTTCTATCTCCGGTCGCGAGGCATCGGCGGCGACCATGCCCGCGACATGCTGATCGACGCCTTCGCCGGCGATGTGGTCGACCGGATCAAGATTCTTCCGGTCCGGGACCGGCTCCACGAAATCATTCACCTGCGGCTCGAAACCGGCCGCAAGACCCGGGAGCGAAAATGAGAGCCCTGGACGATATCGTGATCCCGCACCCGGCCGGCACCTCGTTCGATGTGGCGAGAATCAGAGCCGACTTTCCGATTTTGAAACAGCAGGTCAACGGCAAGCCGCTCGTTTACCTGGACAACGCCGCGACAAGCCAGAAGCCCCAGGCGGTCATCGACGCGATGAACCGGTTCTATCTCGAGGAGAATTCGAACATCCACCGCGGAGTGCACACGCTGAGCGACAAGGCGACGCAATCCTACGAGGACGCCCGTGTCCGGATCCAGAAGTTTATAAACGCGTCCGACCGGAGGGAAATTATTTTCGTCAGAAGTACGACCGAGGGGATCAACCTCGTCGCGCGCAGTTACGGCTCCTCGCATTTGCGCGAGGGGGACGAGGTCATCATCTCGGCGATGGAGCACCACTCCAACATCGTGCCGTGGCAACTGATTTGCGCCGAACGGGGCGCCCGGCTCCGAATCATCCCCATCAATGACGCGGGTGAGCTCGATCTCGGAGCGTACGACAAACTTCTTAATGAACGGACGAAGCTCGTCGCGATCGGACATGTCTCGAATGCGCTGGGGACGATCAATCCCATCGAAGAGATGATCAAGACGGCCCACTCCCGCGGCGTTCCGGTTCTGGTCGACGGTGCCCAGGCGGTTCCCCATATGCGGGTCGACGTGCGCGCGCTCGATTGCGACTTCTACGCCTTTTCCGGGCACAAGATGTTCGGCCCGACGGGGATCGGAATCCTGTACGGAAAACGAAAGCACCTCGAGGAGCTTCCTCCCTACCAGGGGGGCGGAGACATGATCAGGTCGGTCACGTTCGAGAAAACGACCTATAACGACCTTCCCCATAAGTTCGAGGCGGGGACGCCGAACATATCGGGGGGTGTCGGGCTCGGCGCCGCCGTCGATTACCTGAACGGCATCGATTTTGAGGGAGCGATGGCCCATGAACGGGATCTGCTGAAGTATGCGACCGCGGCCCTCTCGGGAATCGAGGGCCTGCGCATCGTCGGGACGGCGAAGAGAAAAGCGGGCGTTCTCTCATTCGTCCTCGACGGCATACACCCGCACGACATCGGAACGATCCTCGACGACGACGGAATCGCGATCCGCACAGGGCATCACTGCGCCCAGCCGGTCATGCAGCGTTTCGGGATTCCCGCAACTGCGCGCGCCTCCTTTGCGTTTTACAACACGCTCGGGGAAGTCGATGCGCTCGTCCGCGGAATTCATTCGGTGCGGAAGGTGTTAATCTGATGTCGGCGCTCCGGGAACTCTACCAGGAAGTCATACTCGATCACAACAAGAGCCCGAGGAACTTCCGCAAGATGGAGGATGCGAACCGCACCGTCGAGGGGTATAATCCCCTCTGCGGAGATCACTATACGGTGTTCCTGAAGCTGGAAGAGGGCGTCATCGCCGACGTGAGCTTTGAAGGGACCGGATGCGCGATCTCCAAGGCCTCCGCATCCGTGATGAGCCAGGCTGTGAAAGGGAAGTCGAAGTCCGAAGCGGAGCTGCTCTTTGATAAATTTCAGAAGCTCGTCACCGGGGCCCTCGATGGGAGCGATCATCTCGAGAATCTCGGAAAGCTTGCCGCATTTTCCGGTGTCTCAGAATTTCCGGCCCGGGTGAAATGTGCGATGCTCGCCTGGCACACGCTTCACGCGGCCCTCGCTTCGAAGGAAGCGGTCGTTTCGACCGAGTAGGGGCGCACCCCGCCCGTTGGGCGGTACTGGCTGAATTTCGTTGCCTACCGGTCCGCTACCGATCTCTCGGGCTTGGTAGCCGCAGCCGTTAGGCTGCGGGTTTTCGGCCCGGGGGTTGAAATTCACCCATTACCCGGAGGGCTTGCAACAAAAGTGGAAATTGACTATATATTTTCCGGTTACCAATGGATTCTCCCGTGCTAAATAGCATTGAAAAAAGCGTTATCGAGGCGCAAGTCATCGAAGCCCTGCGGGCCTGTTTCGATCCGGAGATTCCCGTCAATATTTATGAGCTCGGATTGATTTACGGGGTCGCCATCGACGAGAACGGCCTGGTGGACGTGAAGATGACGCTCACATCCCCCCATTGCCCGGCGGCGCAATCTCTCCCTCCCGAAGTGGAAGGGAGAGTGAAAAACGTCCCCGGAGTGACGGGTGCGAAGGTGGAAGTGGTGTGGGATCCGCCCTGGAACCCCTCCATGATGTCCGAGGCGGCAAAACTGGAACTTGGAATGTTTTAATCCTTAGGAAGGAACGAACGTGCCTGAACTGGAAATCGCTACGAAGCCGAAATTGAACGAAGAGATCACGTTGACCGCGAAGGCGGCCGAGCAGATCGCGACGATCCGAAAACAGAACAATATCCCCGAGAGTCACGGCTTGCGCCTCGGAGTCAAGGGGGGAGGGTGCTCCGGCCTCAGCTATGTTCTCGGATTTGACGCCGAGTCGAAACCGGGTGACAAGGTGTTCGAGATGCATGGAATTACGGTCTTCATCGATCCGAAGAGCCTCTTCTACCTCTCGGGAACCCAGCTCGATTTTCAGGACGGGCTGAACGGCAAGGGATTCGTCTTCAACAATCCCCAGGCGACGAAAACCTGCGGATGCGGGAGCTCGTTCGGAGTCTAGCCCGACCCTTACCGACACACAGATTGGAGGTGCCGGCGTGAAAAAGCACATCTCGGTCCCGGCGGCTATGCATCCTCTCTACTCATCGGGAGGCCCCTCAGAATTATTTCCTAACCTAACTGATCAGATCAATTAAGGAGCCACATACCATGCCATTCACACTGCCCAATCTCCCTTATCCACACGACGCCCTCGAGCCCCACATCGACAAGACGACGATGGAAATCCATCACGGCAAGCATCACGGGGCGTATGTCACGAACCTGAACAAAGCCATCGAAGGGACGGAGTGGGAAAATAAAACCATCGAACAAATCCTTGCCAACATCTCGACGCTCCCGGTGGCCGTCCGCAACAACGGAGGCGGGCATTATAACCACTCGATGTTCTGGAACTGGATGAAGCCGAAAGGAGGAGGGGTTCCTTCGGGAGACCTCGGCGATGCGATTACACGGGATTTCGGCTCCTTCGATAAATTCAAGGAGCAACTTTCCGCCGCCGGCATGACCCGCTTCGGATCGGGCTGGGCGTGGCTGATCAAGCAGGGCGGCAAGCTTGCCGTCACCTCGACTCCGAATCAGGATAATCCGATGATGGATATCGCCGATGTCAAGGGGACTCCGATCCTCGGAATCGACGTGTGGGAGCACGCCTATTACCTGAAGTACCAGAACCGGAGGGCCGACTACCTTGCGGCATTCTGGAACGTCGTGAACTGGGACGAGGCGGCAAAACGATTCGCCGCGAAGTGAATCCCATGATACGAGGACGTTTCTTCCGTTCCGTCCCGGCATTGTCCGTGCTTCTCGCCTCCTGCGCGTGGGCGACGTTCGCACAGGGAGTTCCCCGGACTCTTTCGCTTGCCGTCGATGCGCGCGATGCGGCGGGGAAGATACTTCACGTAAGAGAGTCCATCCCTCACCCGCCGGGGCCGCTCACCCTGTTTTATCCCAAGTGGATTCCGGGCGAGCATGGCCCGACCGGGCCGGTTTTGGATCTTGTCGGACTGAAGATCACCGCCGGAGGCGCGCCGGTGAGCTGGCGCCGCGATCTCTCGGAGATGTATGAGATTCATTGTGATCTCCCGGGGGGACAGGACCGGGCCGAGCTGACGTTCGATTTTGTCCTTCCGGCGGACGCAGCAGGGTTCTCCTCGGGGGCCTCATCGACAGCGCGGCTCCTCGTGCTGAGCTGGAATCAGGTCGTCCTCTATCCCATGGAGGCCAGCCCGGACAGCCTCATCGTCAATGCGAATCTTCAGCTTCCTGAGAGCTGGAAATTCGGGGGCGCGCTGGAAGTCGACCGCCAGTCCGGAAACACAATAGATTTCAAGCCGGTCTCTCTCGCCAAATTGATCGACTCTCCGGTGTTGGCCGGAATGCACTTCCGGCGTATCGAGCTTGGAAGCGCAGGCGGGGCTGCCCATTATCTTGACATCGCAAGCGACGGAGAACCGACTCTCGAGATGGACGACCAGCTCCTCGAACAGTACCGGAATCTTGTCGCCGAGGCGAACAGCCTGTTCGGTGCCCACCATTACAATCATTACGATTTTCTCCTCACGTTGAGCGATCAGGTGGCGCATTTCGGATTGGAACACCACCAATCGAGCGACAACCGCGTCGCCGAGCGCTCCCTCGTGGACGACGATCTGAAGAAAATGGCTTCCGGCCTCCTGCCCCATGAATTCGTGCATTCGTGGAACGGCAAGTACCGCCGCCCGTCGGGACTCGCCACGGGAGACTATTCGACGCCGATGAAAGGCGATCTCCTCTGGGTTTACGAAGGGTTGACCCAATATCTCGGGAAGGTTCTCGCCGCCCGGTCGGGCCTCCGGAGTCCGGAGGTGTACCGCGAAGATCTGGCATTGCTTGCCGCCCGGCTGGATGTCCGCCCCGGGCGGCAGTGGCGCCCCTTGCAGGATGCCGCCGACGAGGCGCAGCTGCTCTATGGCGCGCGCAGCGACTGGGAATCGTACCGTCGCGGCGTCGATTTCTACGATGAAAGCGACCTGATATGGCTCGAAGCGGATGTGATGATTCGAAGGGAATCGAAGGGGAGAAAATCGCTGGATGATTTCTGCCGTATCTTTCATGGCGGAAAGAACACGGGGCCTTCTGTGAATCCGTACACTTTCGAAGATGTCGTTGCCACCCTCAACGGAGTCGCCCCGCTTGACTGGAGGGCGTTCCTGACGGGGAGGTTGAAGTCCCTCGAATCCCATGCCCCTCTCGGGGGAATCGAATCGTCCGGGTGGAAATTGGTCTATTCCGATACTCCCACCCCGTTCGAGAAGTCCGAAGAGGCCGCCCGGAAGACGTTCGATCTCCGCTTCTCGATCGGCGTTCAGTTCGACCTCGAGGGAGGGATGCTGGACGTCATCCCGAATTCACCCGCGGCCCGGGCCGGGCTCGCACCGGGCATGAAACTGATCGCTGTCGGAGGCCGGAAATACTCGAAGGCGCTCCTGCTGGACGCCATCAGGGAAAGCGTTCGGAACACGTCCCCGCTCGAATTCCTCGCCTCAAACGGCGAGTTCTACAAGACGTACATGGTCGACTACCACCTCGGCGCGCGGTACCCGCATCTGGTGCGGATCGAATCGCGGCCGGACCTCCTTTCCTCCATCATCAGGCCCGCCTCTCCCGCCCGGACTCAGCGATCCCAGCGATACTGAAAATTGATTCCCAACCGGAATTCTTGTATTATGGTTTCTAACAATCGAGAGATCCAGGACTGATGCCATGAACAAAAAACTGAGAAACGTTCAAAAGAAACACCGCAAGTCCGCCCGCAGAATCAGGGCCAGGAACAAAGCCGGGCGCGCTGCGGCAAAGAAGAAGTAAGAAAACCTGCGCATGGCCCCTTCCCTCAAATCGTCCTACCGGTTTGGGTCGGTCCAGTACGATCTCGGCGCCCGAACGCACCTGATGGGAATCCTCAACGTCACCCCCGATTCCTTTTCCGACGGCGGGAAATACTACAATCATGAACTCGCCGTACGGAGAGGGCTCGAGATGGTCGAAGAAGGGGCCGACTTCATCGATGTCGGAGGCGAATCGACCAGACCCGGCTCGGATCCGGTTCCGGTCGAGGAGGAGATTCGCCGGACGATCCCGGTGATCGAGAGTCTTGCCAAATCGACCGGCATCCCGATTTCCATCGACACCACGAAGTCCGCGGTCGCTTCTCGCGCCCTCGATGCCGGTGCGCTCGTCGTCAACGACGTTTCCGGGCTCCGTTTCGATCCCCTCCTCGCAGATGTGGTTGCACGGAATCAAGCCTCGCTCGTCCTGATGCACATGGGGGGCACTCCGAAAACGATGCAGGAACACCCCGAATATGTCGACGTGATGGCGTCGATCGTGGAGTTTCTGAGGGAACAAACACGGGTGGCCGGGCAGAAGGGGATAGAGCAGATTCTGGTCGACCCCGGCATCGGCTTCGGAAAGAGCGTCGCGCACAACACCGAGATCATCCGCCGCCTGGCCGAGCTGCAGGAGCTCGGGTACCCGGTCCTGATCGGCCCCTCCCGAAAATCGTTTATCGGGAAGATTCTCGATCTTCCCGCCGACGAACGGCTGGAAGGAACCGCAGCCGCCGTCGCCGCCGCGATCATGAACGGAGCCCACGTCGTCCGTGTGCATGATCTGCGGCAAATGAAACGCGTCGCGATGACCGTCGACGCAATCATCCACCCGACTCTCTCCCTCTGAGCCCTCCCGTGGAACTCTTCAACATAGGATTCCTTCCGGTCAGGCTCATCGACGTGATCGACATCGTGCTTGTCTCGTTTATCTTCTACAAGTTATACATGGCGATGCGAGGGACGGTCGCGGCCCAGATCTTTGTCGGACTGGTGCTGATCATCGCGTTTTCATTCGTGACCCAGGCGTTCAATTTCAAGGCGATGAACTGGATCCTGAGCACCCTCACCGACATCTGGGTGATCGCGTTCATCGTCCTCTTTCAGCCGGAACTCCGCCGCCTTCTCGTTCTGGTCGGACGCAACCGGATCGTCCGGATGTTTCTCCGGCTTGACGTGGAGGAGTCGATCGAGGAGATCGCGAGCGCGGCCTCCGAGCTCGCGCGGAAGCACCATGGAATGCTCGTCGTGGTGGTTCGAGCAACCGGCCTGCGCACCTTTGTCGAGACGGGCCTGACGCTGCAGGCAAGGATCAGCCGTCCCCTCCTTGTCTCCATCTTTAATCCGCGGGCGCCGCTTCACGACGGCGCCGTCGTCGTCCGTGACCGGGTGATCGAGGCGGCGCGGGTCACGCTTCCCCTCTCCCAGACGACGAGAATCGGGGACGCCGTGCTCGGCATGCGGCACCGCGCCGGGCTCGGGATCTCGGAACAGGCGGACGTCGTTTCGGTCATCGTCTCCGAGGAGACGGGCATGATTTCCCTCGCGGATAACGGAATTCTGATCCGCGGTCTTTCTCCCCAGCAGCTGAGGGCGGAATTGCGGTCGCGGCTGACCGTCACCGCCCCGCAGTCGGCGCGCTCGGTCTGGAAAATACTGAGGGCGCATGGATAGCCGGCCCCGCTTCGCGAAATCCCCGGACGACCCGGCGGCCCGGAAACCCTCCCGAAGATTCGATCTGGAGAGGGACGAAATGATCGAGCTGCTCCGCCAGCGCGGAATCCGCGACGAGCGGTTGCTCCGGTCGATGTCGGTCGTCGACCGGCAGCAGTTCGTCCCCGACCCCTTCATCAACCGCGCCTACGACGATTCGGCCCTCCCGATCGGCAGCTCCCAGACGATCTCGCAGCCCTACACCGTCGCGTTCATGACGGAGTGCCTCGATCTCCGGGAAGGGGAGAAGGTGCTGGAGGTGGGGACCGGGTCGGGGTACCAGGCGGCGATCCTGGCCGAGATGGGAGCGCGGGTCTTCTCCATCGAGAGGCACATGGCGCTCCTGACCGGCGCGCGGGGGATCATCGAAAAACTCGGGTATGACATCGCGTCGAAATGCGGCGACGGCACGATCGGATGGAAGGAGTTCGCCCCGTTCGACGGCGTGCTTGTGACGGCCGGCGCGCCCGACATTCCCCAGCCTCTCCTGGAACAGCTGGCCGACGGCGGCAGGCTCGTCATCCCGATCGGCGATCTGGATGTCCAGCACCTTCATGTCGTGACCCGGACGAAGGACCGCTACGAGACCCGCGTGGTTTCGGGGTTCAAATTTGTTCCGCTCATCGGGAAGAAAGGGTGGAAGTGATCCGGTCCGCGCAGTGACGGCCGCGCGCGATCCTTCCCGCCGGGTACCCGTCCTGGTCGGCCCGACGGCATCGGGCAAAACTTCGGTTTCCCTCCTCATCGCCGCGCAGCTCGGCGCCGAAATCATCTCCGCGGATTCCCGCCAGGTGTTCAGGTGCATGGATATCGGTACGGCGAAACCCTCCCTTGCCGACCGCGCCCGCGTGCACCATCATTTCGTCGATACGTTGAATCCGGGCGAAGAGTTCAACGCCGGAGAATATGGAGTCCGGGGGAGGGAGCTGATCGGGAAGCTGTTCCTCCGCGGGAAGGTGCCTCTGGTCGTCGGCGGATCGGGGCTCTACGTGCGGGCGCTGGTCGACGGGTTCTTCGAGGGGGTGGTCCCGGCCGATCCCGAGCTCAGGAGCGGGCTCTCCGACCGCCTCAGAGACGAGGGGGCGCAAACGCTCCTCGAGGAATTGAGGAAGATCGATCCCGCGGCCGCATCACGCATGCTCCCCTCCAATACCCGGCGGATCATCCGCGCACTGGAGGTCTATAAATTGACCGGGACGCCGATCTCCGAGCTTCAGAAGTCGAGGGCCGCGATACCCTTCGTGCCGGTCTTCGCGGGGTTGCAGTGGAACCGGAAGGAACTCTACGCGCGGATCAACCGCCGGGTCGACTCGATGATCGCAAACGGGTTGGTCGAGGAGGTGAAGGCGCTGATCGCCGCGGGCAGCCCTTTCGGCGCGAACGCCCTCAAGACCACCGGATACCAGGAAGTCTTCGCGTACCTCGCCGGCGAACTGACGCTCGACGAGATGGTTCCGTTGATCAAACGGAACAGCCGCCGGTACGCGAAACGCCAGCTCACCTGGTTCCGCCGGGACGAACGAATCCGGTGGTTTGAAGTGGCGCGCGAAGAGGACCTTCCACTCGTAGCAGGGCGCATCGCGTCGTTTTTTTCGGAGGGGGCTTAAATCGTTTTGATAAATGGCGCCCTTTTCGTATCTTATGTCGAATCGGGGGAATTGCCGCCGGATGGAATGAGAAAGGATCACGGAGGCTTATCTCGTATAGAGTACGACAATTCGCAACGGGGCGTGGCTCAGCCCGGCTAGAGCGCTTGGTTCGGGACCAAGAGGTCGCTGGTTCAAATCCAGTCGCCCCGACAAACAGATAAGTTCCCCCGGTTTGGAAACTCCCCCCATTCATATCCTCATCGTCGAAGACAATCTCGAGCACCAGAAGATCACCGAATATGCCCTGAAGCGGAACAACGTCGGGGGGAAGTTCATCGTGGTGCGGGACGGGCAGGAGGCCCTCGATTATCTCTACCGCGAGCGGAAGTACCGGGATCCGGCTTCATCTCCCGTTCCGGACCTGATTCTCCTCGACCTGAACATTCCAAAACGGGACGGGAGGGAAGTGTTGAAGATCATCAAAGAGGATGCTTCCCTCAAGGATATCCCCGTCGTCATCGTGAGCACGTCCGACCGCGAAGAGGATGTCACCTACGCGTTTCAGACCGGCGCCGTCGCCTACATCAGCAAGTCGGGCGGCTTCGACAAGTTCAACTCCGAAATCGGATCGGTGGCGCAGTACGCCCGGCGGCCTCAAACGCTTTGAATCTCTGCGCCGAAATTTGTGTCATGTGACCTGAAATCAACCATGTCCCACATCGTCGTCATCATAGGCCGCCCGAACGTCGGGAAGTCCACGCTCTTCAACCGGATTCTCGGTGCGAGGGAGGCGATCGTCGACGACAAGCCCGGCGTGACGCGCGACCGCCATTACGGAACCGCGGAATGGACGGGCAAGAGGTTCACGATCATCGACACGGGCGGATACGTCCCGAACTCCGAGGATCTGTTTGAGAAGGCGATTCGCGAGCAGGCCGAAATCGCGCTCGGCGAGGCGAACGCGGTCATATTTCTCGTCGACGCCGTTTCGGGCATTACGCCGATCGACGGAGAGATCGCGCGCATCCTCAGGAAATCCCTGAAAAAGGTTTATCTGGTGGTCAACAAGGTCGACAGCGCTCTCCGGGAGCCTGATGCCGCGGAGTTTTACCGGCTGGGGCTCGGAGAACCTATCGCCATCTCTGCGCTCGCGGGGAGAAAGATCGGCGATTTTCTCGATCAGATCACCTCCGGCCTCGGTGAGAACGGGGAGGAGCAGGAAAAAGACAAACGGCTCAAAATTGCGATCCTCGGAAAGCCCAACGTAGGCAAATCGTCAATCGTGAATGCGCTGATCGGGAAACCGAGACAGATCGTGACGAATATTCCGGGGACGACCCGCGACTCCATCGACACGGTTCTGCGGTATCAGAAGGAGGAGATCGTCCTGATCGACACCGCCGGTTTGCGGCGACGGAGCCGCATCACGGAAAACGTCGAATTCTTCGGCACGATCCGGTCATTGAAATGTATCGAGCGGTGCGATGTCGCGATTCTGGTGGTCGACGCCGAAGCGGGGGTGGACCGGCAGGACCTCCGCATCATGGAAGGGATCGCGGAACGGCACCGGGGGACGGTCATCGCGGCGAACAAGTGGGACCTTGTGGAGAAAAACGACCAGACCGCTCTCGCGTACGAACGGTCGCTCCGTGCGCTCCTGCGCATTTACGATTATGCCCCCATCGTCTTCGTTTCCGCCCTGGAGAAGCAGCGGATCCACAAATTGATGGACGTTGCGAAGGCGGTCCTCACCGAACAGCGGAAGCATATACCGACAAAGAAGCTGAACGACCTGCTTCTCAAGGACATTGAAAAAACGCCGCCTTCATCCTCGTCGGGGAAGGAGATCAGGATCAAATACATCACCCAGGTGAAGAGCGACCACGCCGCGTTCGCCTTTTTCACGAACGAGCCGAAATTAGTCCAGGAAAAGTACCGGAGATTTCTGGAGAGAAGACTGCGGGAACACTTTTCCTTCGCCGGCGTCCCCGTGTCGGTCTACTTCCGGAAGAATCGCTGATCGGCTTTTCGATGAAGGATATCTGATGGAATCCGGCCCCTATCGATGAAGACACGGCGCATCCTCGTGGTCGGCGGACTCGCCGCCGGTCCCAGTGCGGCGGCAAAGGCGGCCCGGACAAACCCTCGCGCGGAGGTCACGCTCTTTGAAGCCACCGAGACGGTTTCGTACGGTATCTGCGAATCTCCCTACGCGATCGGGGGAGTGATCGGGGACGAGGAGAAGCTCGTCTCTTACACCCCCGAGCGCCTCCGGGACGAGAAAGGGTTCGGGGTAAAGACCCTTCACCGCGTCGAAGGGATCAATCCCTCCAGACACCGGATCTCGGTGCGGGACATCCGGAACCGGACCGTGTCCGACGTCGAGTATGACAAGCTGATCGTCGCGACCGGCGCGACCCCCCTGCGATTGAACGTGCCGGGGGAGGAAGGGCGGAACGTCTTCCATGTCAGCTCCCGCGACGATACCCGAAGAATTCTCTCCTCTCTCGAAACCGAATCGCCGCAACGCGCGGTCATCATCGGCGGCGGGTATATCGGCATGGAGATGTCCGAGGCCCTGCGTCTGCGGGGGCTGGACGTGACGCTCCTTCACCGGGGCCGGCTCCCCATGGCGGGCCTCGAGCTGGAAACCCGGGAGCGGATCCTCGGGGAGCTCGAGCGGAACGGAGTGCATTTTGTCACCAACGTCGCCGTCGAGGCGTTGCTCCAGGACAAGGAGACGCGGGTCCGGCACATTCACACCAACCGCGGCTCGTTTGAATCCGATATCGTCATCCTCTGCCTCGGGGTCGCGCCGAACGTCCGGCTCGCACAGGGGGCGCGGATCGCCGTGGGCGAACACCTGGGTATCATGACGGACGAGATGCAGCAGACGAATGTCGATTCCATCTATGCCGCCGGCGATTGCTGCGAGGTCAGGAACATCGTATCCGGAAAGCGCATGTATCTCCCCCTCGCGACCGTCGCGAGCCGCGCCGCATGGGTGGCGGGCGAAAACGCCGCGGGGGGCCGCGCGTCGTTCAAGGGGGCGATCCGCGCAATCGCGGTGAAAGTGTTTTCGCTCGAAGTCGCCCAGGTCGGGCTGAGCACCGAGGAGGCGGTTGCGGCCGGGTTTGACGCGGTCAGCGAATCGATCACCGCGTTCGGGAAGGTCGCGCTCATGCCCGGATCCGGGAAGGTGACGGTGCGCCTGATCCTGGACCGGCGGTCGGGCAGGCTCCTCGGGGCAAACCTGTACGGCGCCGAGGGTTCGGTCCTGCGCGCCAATACGATCGGGACCGCGATTCAGCATAAGCTCACCGTGGATGACCTCGCCGGCCTCGATTTGATCTATGCTCCGCCCTTCGCGCCGCTCTGGGATCCCATCCTCGTCGCGGCCAACCAGGCGAAGAAAAAGATTCATGACGACAACTGACAGCGTCCATCAACTACTCTCTCCCACGCGATGAAGAACCTGACGTTCATCGAACACCCGCTGATAAAGCGGGATCTCACGTTGCTGCGCGACGTACGCACACCGAGCAATCTGTTCCGCTCGATTCTCAGGCGGGCAGCCAGCCTGATCGCGTTCGAAGTGACGCGCGACCTGCGGGTCCGGCGTGTGAGCGTCGCGACTCCACTTGAACGGTCCACCGGCCATGTCGTTTCGGACGCCGTGATCCTCGTCCCGATCCTCCGCGCCGGCCTCGGGCTGGTCGGAGGGTTCGTCGAAGTCCTGCCCGATGCCCGGGTGGGACACATCGGACTCTACAGGGATGAGGCGACCCTCAAGCCGATCGATTATTATCTGAAGTTCCCCCGCAAATTGAGGGATGCTCTCGTTCTTGTTCTGGATCCCATGCTCGCCACCGGGGGGAGTGCGGTTACGGCGGTAACCCTTCTGAAGAAGAAAGGCGCGAAGCGGATCCGTTTTGTGAGTCTCGTCGCGGCACCGGAGGGGGTCCGGCTTCTTTCGAAGAAGCATCCCGATGTGAAGGTCTATACGTGCGCCCTCGACAGGCAGCTCAACGGCCGCGGGTATATCCTTCCCGGCCTCGGGGATGCCGGCGACCGGATGTTCGGGACCGCGGAGTAAACTCCCGAAAACGAACGGGAATCGTTGTTTCCACCGGTTTCCAAATCATTTGACTTTCCGCGTAAATCTTCATACTATTCCCAAATCTTTCGAGGGATCGCGAGTAGAGCATGAAGATTAGCCGGCAGGTCCAGAGTGGCGTCGCGGTCTTATCGCTCGAGGGGGATTTCATCGGCGAAATGGACCGCTCGAACCTTTCCTCGAACGTTCAGGATCTTCTGGCAGACGGGAACCGTTGGTTTGTCGTCGATCTCCGGGCAGTCCACCATATCAACAGTTCCGGACTCGGATCTCTGGTCTCCACGCTGACGACGCTGCGCAAGGCCGGGGGGGATTTGCGACTGGCTTGTGCAAACCCGGGAGTCCGGAGCCTGTTCGAAATGACCCAGCTGATACGGGTGTTCGATTTTCACGACACGATGGAGCATGCCCTGGCAGGATATGGGACCGCCGGCCGCCAGGCCCCCACGGGTCCGGGCACGACCCGATCTTGAATGGAAAAGCACTTCCCGAGAGAAATGGCATCGTTGGATTCCGTGTTCGAGTACATCACGGAATTCATGTCCCAGAACGGGATCGACAACTCCGAGGCATATTCGTTGCAATTCGTCATCGAGGAGCTGTTCACAAACCTGATGAAGTACAACCGCGGGGGGCGGAGCGAGATCGCGGTGAGCCTCCACAAGGATCAGGATTCGATCGTCGTGCAGTTGACGGATTTCGATGTCGATGAATTCGATGTGACAAAGGTTCCCGATGCAAAGGTCGACCTGCCTCTCGAGGAGAGAAAAATCGGCGGGC
Organism: Bacteroidota bacterium; assembly: GCA_036522515.1. NCBI lineage: Bacteria > Pseudomonadati > Bacteroidota > Bacteroidota bacterium. The sequence continues at coordinate 7,016 of DATDFQ010000049.1, read as the reverse complement.
TCGGGGTTCACCTTGTCCGCAAAATGGTGGATGGCATGCGGTACGAGTATTCCGACCGGGTGGGGAGAATAATTATCACGAAGAATTTGGGGCGGGACGATGTTCAGCGCTAAGGTTGGAAGCAACAACGAGGTCCAGCTGGTCGGGAGATTCGACGCCTCGCAGGTTGCCGCTGCGAAAGAGGTTCTGGACAAAATCAGCACCTCCAGCGTCATCGATTTCCGGGAACTGGAGTATATATCGAGCGCAGGCATGGGGGTGCTCCTGGCGACCCAAAAAAGGCTGAGCGAATCCGGCCATAAACTCGCCCTGGTCAACCTGAATAAGCACATCAAGGATATTTTCGGGTACGCAGGCTTCGACAGGGTCTTCGAAATTCGCTGATTTTCGGGGGTGAGGGGGAGTTTTCAGGATTTAATCCATTCCAGGGGGCCGTTGAAACCAACTTTCTGAGGATTGCTTTGTACTTATGATAGTTGACGATGATCGGCTGTTGGTCCGGGAAACGCTGGCAGGGAACAGGGCGGCATTCGAATCGATAGTCGAAAAGTACCACAGGGTTGTGTACAACGTTGCAATCCGAATCGGCAACCGTGCTGCAGATGCCGAGGATGTGACGCAAACGGTTTTCCTGAAGGCGTACGAGCGCCTCTCCGAGTACAACCCTTCTTACAAGTTCTTCAGCTGGATGTACCGGATCGCCGTCAACGAGTCCTTGAATCTTCGAAACCACCAGAAGCGATATGAAGAACTCGACCACGAAATTGTCTCCGATGACCAAACAACCGAACAGCTCATCGACGGGCAGAGGCTCGAGAGAATCGTCGAGGATGGACTCATGCAATTGAAGCTTGAAGACCGGATTATTCTCGTCTTGAGCCATTTTCAGGATCTCTCCTACACGGAGATCGGCTATGTGCTCGATATTCCGGACAAGACGGTGAAGTCGAGACTTTATTCAGCGAGGCAGGCGCTGAAAAACAAACTTCTCAGCAGGCAGGGGATTAAATGATGAACGATCAGACAAACGAGCTCATTCACAGGGAAATTGACGGGTTGAATTCCCCGGAAGAGAGTGCTCTTCTCCGGGAGCGTCTTGCGATGGATCCTCAGGCACAGGAACTGTATGACGATCTGGCCAGGCTGGGATCGATCCTCAAGTCGGTGAAGCCCGTGGAACCCCCGCGATATCTTAAGAATACCATTATCAACTCCATCCAGTTTCACCGGCCGCCAGCAGCACGAACGGGCAGGTTCCGGAACGTTGCGAGATTTTTCACAACATCACTCAACCAGGAGGGTTCCATGCATAGCAAAGCTGTCAAAGTTGGTGTCCTGGCCGCCGTCTCGGTGGCACTCGTCTACTTCGCCTTTCTCTATCCCTGGCCGGTCGGCGACCAGATTCAGGGAACGATCGGCGGCGTCAAGAAGTACAACGCCGGCCAGCTCACCGATAAGGACGTGAAACTCGGCGGGTCAGACATCGCCACGGATCAATTCTCGGTGCTTGAGAATCGAATCAAGACGATGGAAGGAAGATTGGCTCCCGACGCACGCACTTCGATCATAGAGGCGAGAATCGATTACATCGATAGCCGGATCTCGCAGACCCCCGGATCGGTGCCAAACGAGACGATCGAGGGCAGGATTCAACAGGCCGAAGCCGAGATTCTGGCGAGGTCTGCGACGCTTCCCGCCGAGCAACGGATAGACAACCTGGAAGCACGGCTTTCGATCCCGGCGGAACAGCGCACAGGTTCGACAGTCGAGCAGCGGCTGAACAACATCGAGAGCCGGCTCAATGTCCCCCAGGAGTTCCGTGCAAACACCATCGATTCAAGGTTGCAGCAGGTGGAAACGGCCGAACTTTCACGGACAGCGGCCCTCCCGATCGATCAGCGGGTAAACAACATCGAATCCCGCCTGTCGATTCCCGCCGAGCAACGCGCGACACCGGTGATCCAGGAACGGGTGAGCAATATTGAGAGCCGCCTGAACGTCCCGGTTGAGGCCCGCACGGCTCCGACCGTCGAAGCCAGGCTCCAACAGGTCGAGGCACAGGAAATGCAACGGTCAGCAGGTTTGCCGGCCGAAGCGCGCCTTGCGAATATCGAACAGCGGACAGCCTCGTGGACCGAACAGCGCACGGCCCCTGTGACCGAACAGCGCACGGCCCCTGCGACCGACCAGCGCACCGCCCCTGCGACTGACCAGCGCACCGCCCCTGCGACTGACCAGCGAACCTCCGGCTCGTTGGAACAGCGTCTCAATAACCTCGAGAGCAGAATCGGCGTGCCGCAGGAATACCGGACGGCGTCGACGATCGAATCGAGACTGCAGCAGGTTGAAGCGTATGTATCGCAGAGAACGGCCAGCCTGCCCGCCGAACAGCGGATAGACAATCTGGAATCCAGGATCGGCTCCACCGTGGAAGCTCGGACCGCGATACTGGAATCGAGAATCAATAATCTTGAAAGCCGGCTGAACATCCCCCCGGATTCGAGAACGAACAACCTCGAATCGAGACTCAATAACATCGAGAGCCGGACCAACGTACCGCAGGATCAACGGACGAATTCCGACCAGCAATAGAGCGGTTGGCTTCATCGGGTTTGACCTAACACGTAGAGGCCGAAATGATAGGAAAGAGAGGAGACGGGCAACACCGTCTCCTCTCGGTGTTTACACTGCCTCGCTTGCTCACCGCATCAATTGAACCTCCTGGAGATTTATGAATCGTAGGTTGACGGCCGCACGGGGACCGCACCGCCTCTGGGCGGCTCTCCTCTGTTCGATGTCTCTGCTTGCGTGCGCGGACTCGGCCGCCCAGTTCCACCGGCTTGAATCCGCGAATCTGCGCCTGCTCTATTACGACGAGCAACACGCCTATGTCATCCCCCATCTTCGCCGGTGCTTCGAAAATTCGCTCGCGTTCCACCGGCGCACCTACGGGTATACCCCGTCGGAGAAGGTCACGATCCTGCTCCAGGATTTTGACGACTACGGGTACGCCGGGGCGACAGGCCTCCCGTTCAACTACATGATCCTCGGAATCGAGCCGTATGAGTACGTGTATGAAACCTCCCCGACCAATGAGCGGCTCAATTGGGTGATGAGCCACGAGCTCATGCACGTCGTCGCCACCGACAAGCCCTCGCACACCGACAGGCTCTACAGGTCGATCTTCCTCGGAAAGGTGCCTCCGTCCTCCGACAACCCGATCTCGATGTTTTACAGTTTCCTGACCGTGCCCAGGAAGTATTCGCCCCGCTGGTACCATGAAGGAATCGCCGTCTTCATGGAGACCTGGATGGCGGGCGGAATCGGAAGGGTGCTCGGAGGTTACGACGAGATGGTCTTCAGAACGATGGTGCGGGACAGCAGCTACTTCTTCGACGTGGTGGGCCTGGAGTCGGAGGGAACCACGATCGATTTTCAAACGGGGCAGAATTCGTACCTGTACGGCACCCGGTTTGTCACGTATCTCGCCGATCAGTACGGGATCGACAAGCTCCTTGCGTGGTTCAACCGGACCGACGACAGCAAGCAGTATTTTGCCTCGCAGTTCGAACAGGTGTACGGGGTGTCGCTCGATGACGAATGGTCCCGGTGGATCGAATGGGAACACGGGTGGCAGGCGGCGAATCTCGATTCGGTCCGGCACTACCCGCTCACCCCGTACCGGCGGATCGTCCAGGGCGCCCTCGGCGCGATCTCACGCGCCTACTATGACTCGAGCTCCCGGCGGCTCTACGCCGCGACGAACTTTCCCGGGCAGCTCGCGCACATCTCCGCGATCAACATCGACGACGGATCGATCGAACAAATCTGCGATCTGCCGTCGCCGGCGATGTACTACGTCTGCGCGCTGGCCTACGACCCTGCGACGGGGGATCTTTTTTATACGACCCACAACAGCAAGGACTGGCGGGACTTGAACGCGGTCAACGTGAACACCCATGAATCCCGCGTCCTCCTCCGGCGCGCGAGGACGGGCGATCTGGCGTTCGATGTCCCGCGTAAATCGATCTGGGGCATCCAGCACCATAACGGGCTCTCGACGCTCGTCCGGTTCGCCCCCCCGTACGATCACTGGTCCGAAGTCCTCCACCTCCCCTACGGGAGGGACATGTTCGATATCGACGTCTCGCCGGACGGTTCGACCCTGAGCGCCTCGACGATCGAGGTGAGCGGCAAGCAGCAGTTGATCAGGATGCCGATCGATGAGCTGATGAAGGGGAACAGCGCTTACGAGGTGTGCTACGAGTTCGTCAATAATTCCCCGGAAAACTTCGTCTTTTCCAGGGATGGGAAATATCTGTTCGGCACCTCCTACTACACGGGGGTCTCGAACGTCTTTCGCTACGACCTCGAGAAGAAGAAAATGGAGGCGGTCTCGAACTGCGAGACGGGTTTTTTCCGGCCGGTCCAGATTTCGGCCGATTCGATCGCCGCGTTCCGTTACACCGGAAAAGGGTTTGTTCCCGTCATGCTCGCGAACAGGACGACCGAGGATGTCAGCCCGGTCCGCTACCTCGGCCAGGATGTCGTCGACAAGTACGACGTGTTGAAGAGCTGGACCCTGCCGTCTCCGCTGACGGTCAAACTCGATACGATCGCGACCGACTCCGGTTCCTATAACGGACTGGCGAGCCTCAGATTAACCTCGGGGTACCCCGTCGTGGAAGGGTATAAAGATTATACCTCGATCGGTCCGCGATTAAACTTTCTCGATCCGCTCTTCTACCACGATCTCGACCTGACCGCCACCTATTCACCCAGTCCGGGGCTGCCCGAGAACGAGAGGCTTCACCTCTCCCTGACCTATCGATTCTGGCAGTGGAAGGTCAGCGCGAGCCTGAACAAAGCCGACTTCTACGACCTGTTCGGCCCGACAAAAGAGAGTCGCAAGGGCTACTCGCTCGGAGTCCAGTATACCGGGATCCTCCTGAGCGACAACCCGCGCGTTCTGGATTACACCCTCAGCGCCAACGGGTATGGAAACCTGGAGCGGCTCCCCGACTTCCAGAATGTCGCCGCCTCCTTCGACCGTTTCGCGACCCTCGGCGGAAAACTCGCATACCGGTATCTTCGCCGCTCTCTCGGCGGGGTGGAAGCGGAGCAGGGGATCCGGATCCAGCTCAATGCCCTGAATACCTATGTCAACAGAAGCGACTTTCTCCGCGGGAACCTCAATCTTGACTGCGGATTTCTCCTTCCGCTCGACCATTCATCGCTCTGGTTCCGCGGATCCGCGGGGGCGTCGACGGGGGACCGGGACAATTCATTCGCGAATTTCTTCTTCGGCGGGTTCGGAAACAACTGGGTCGATTTTCAGGAGGTCAAACGATACCGTGAGTCGTACAGTTTCCCCGGAACAGAGCTGAACTCGATCGGAGGGTCGAACTACGGGAAAGCGACGCTCGAATGGGTGCTCCCGCCGCTCCGGTTCCGGCGGCTCGGGTTTCTCAGCCTCTACTGCAACTGGTCCCAGCTCTCGCTCTTCACCTCGGCGATCGGCACGAACCTGGACAGGCCGGAGGAAGGACAGACGCTGCTGAATGCCGGCGGCCAGATCGATTTCAAGCTGGTCGTCTTCTCCCGGCTGGAATCGACCCTCTCATTCGGCTACGCGGCCGCCTTCGAACGCGACCAGCGGACCACGAGGGAGTTTATGTTCTCCCTGAAAATACTTTGACGCGCGGCGGCCATCCTGTGAGCCCCCCGCAATCCTCCGACCATTCCTGACCGGGGGCGCGCCGTGCTGAGCATCCTGGTGAGCGTTCTCCCCGTGTTTCTCTTCCTCGGGGCGCTGATCTTTCTGGACAGCTACAAACTCGTTCCGATCCGGTCGGTGCTGGTGACGATTCTTGCCGGGTGCGTCGTGACGGTTCCGGCCTTTCTGCTCAACATCCTCGCCCTCGACCGGATCGGGGTCGATCCGCTTACACTGGCCCGCTACGGCGCCCCGGTCCTCGAGGAGGCGCTTAAATCCGTCTATGTCGTCTACCTCCTGCGGAGGAAGCGGATCGGATTTGTGGTCGATGCCGCAATCTACGGATTCGCCGTCGGGGCGGGGTTCTCGTTCATCGAAAACCTCTATTATCTGGAGTCGCTTCCGGACCAGCATCTCCTGCTCTGGGTAAGCCGCGGGCTGGGAACCGCCGTGATGCACGGAGGGACGACCGCGATGTTCGCGCTCATCACCAAGAGCATCACCGACCGGGCGTCGAATCTCCGGCTCTCCCTCATGCTCCCCGGGCTCGGGGTCGCGATCGTCATGCACTCCTTCTATAATCATTTCGTCCTCTCCCCGCTGGTGCCGACCGCCGTGTTGCTGGTGCTGCTTCCGGTCGTGTTCCATCAAAGTGAAAAATCGACGAAAAAGTGGCTGGGCGTAGGGATGGATACCGATATGCAGTTGCTGGAAATGATCACCGGCGGAGACATGGCGCTCACGAAGATCGGCCAATACTTCCTCACCCTGCAGCAGCAGTTTCAGGGAGAGATCATCGCGGACATGATTTGCCTGGTGCGCCTCCACACGGAGCTGGCGATCCGCGCCAAAGGGATCCTCATGATGAGAAGCGCCGGCTTTGAAGCCCCGCTGGGTCCCGATGTCAAGGAGAAGTTCGACGAACTGAAGTATCTTCAGAAGAGTATCGGAAAAACGGGCCAGATGGCTCTCTCGCCGGTCCTTCACATGAGCAATCGGGATTTGTGGCAGATCTATATGCTCGGCGGGTGACCCTCCGCACCCCCGGCGCGACCGTACTGTCTCCTTTCGGCGTTGTGATCCTGAGCGTTTATTTGTCATCCTGAGCGAAGCGAAGGATCTCATACTCTCGGGAACGGAGATTCTTCGCTTCACTTCGTTCAGCTCAGAATGACATTTATCGCTCTGCTCCCTCAGGATGACGATCAGATGAAACTGGGACACTAACGCAGGCTAAAGCCTGCGCCTACCACGCCCGAGGCATCGGTAGGCGCGACCTTCAGGTCGCGTGACGTGATGG